>CAZFPQ010000054.1:0-10470 GCA_964521065.1 uncultured Bacteroidia bacterium
ACATAGTTGATGAACAAGGCATGCAGGCACGGCATTATTTACCAGCAGCTGAGTATTGTGGCCTATTCGTAGATTCGCTATCTTTTTGATGGTCCCGATGAAGGGATTGCTGCACACCAACAAGCAATGATCAACATCCATCGCTCTGAATACACAACTTTATACCGCGTTACAGTAAATGTCCTTTGGGCGGTACATTGTATCCTCTTTTTGTTTGAACTGCTACAAACTTTTCAACCCCAAAGCTGGACCATAATTGCTGAAAAGTGGCCTGATGATTGGCGACTGGGATTCCTACTGCTAAGTTATGCCGCAGTGGGTAGTTTGCTCATGACCTCGCTGGTGTTATGGTTGGATAAAGGAGACATCGCGCGCGAGCTTCCCTTGAGAAAACTAGTGATTAGCCGAGAATCTGCCTATGGCCGCTTTGCCTATAAATTAGGCTTGGGGGTGCTGGGACTATGCTTAACCATCAGTCTACTAACAAGTTGGAACCAGTGGCAGGTAGGTGTTATCTGGAAAAAAAGATTTACCTACGAAGAATGGTTGGAATTACAACCGGGCAAAGGACAGTCTGTGACTGGTTATGAGTCCTATCTTCAGTCTGTCCCTCGGGAACCCTCGGACAATCTATTGTCCACTATATTTTCTAGCTTTTTGATCGCCTTTACCTTTAGTAAGGTACTCGTGAAGTTTCGTCAAGGGTATCTACAAGCCAGGCCCTTGCTGGCCTTTAACGATGTAAGTCTGTATTGGGCCACCGGTCCAGAAGTCTCTGAAGCTAAGCTCCGAGATCTCGAGACGCTCAAACTAAAAGGGGACCTTTTCTCTGGTAGCCTCATCTTCGAGATAAAAGAAGGGTCAAAGGTTTTACGGCGCTTTCTCCATGTCAAAGATTTCAGGGAAAATGAATTGGTGGAGTGGCTACATTCTCTCCAAATGGAGCTTCCTGGTAAAGTATGGCAGATAGATGAGGCTGCGTGGAAAGCCATCACAGAAAAGCGGCAGGGCTAAACTGAAACAGTTCTGCCCTGCTGCAATCATATTTTTTCGCGTGAAAGAGGATTCGCCATCTTACAGGATCTATTCGCGGAGATAAAAATAGACCTTATCGATCTCCCGCCAACACTGTTACACTCCCCTGCCTAGGACCCACGTATTCCCTCCCATTACAATACCATGCGTTGTGAATCACCCAGGTATATACCCCGGGCATCACGGGTTGACGAACACCGTCTCGACCTTCCAGTCGCCCATCCCAAGCAGCAACCTCTCGGTAAGGTGCTCCAGTATTGTCCAAAACAGTGCTGTCTTGTCCATCTAAGCCAGGGTATGTGTTCACCCCCCCAAGTTCATTGTGAGATCGACGCTCCCAAACCAAATTTCCCCATTTGTTGTAAATGGCGATATGCAAGGTGTCCAAACCACTGCCTCTGGGCCAAAATACAGCAAAGTCTCCCTGCCCAGCGTTGGGAGCCAATGCATTAGGAAAGAATAAGGTCCCTGTCCCCGTATCAAAGTCTTCCAGCAATGCGGTATCGCGACAACCGAGGTTATCGGAGATAGTCAAACTAACGTTAACCAAATCACAACCCTCGAACTGGTGACTTTGTACCTCTCTATCTGATCCGAACCCATCACCAAAATCCCACCTCACGGCATAAGGAGGATTAAAAACCGTAGAGCTATCCGAAAACAGCCAATTGCCGGGAGGGGATAAAGGCGCAGCAGCTATACGCGCAACGGGGCTCTGACTCACGGAAACGGGAACGGGGAAAGCAAAGGTATCTCGGCACACCCCAGAAAAACTCGCGTATAGGGTTACCGTATATTCGCCTGCTTGTCGATAGATGTGAGTGGGGCTTTCTCTTGGGTCTCGAATCGTACCGTCTCCAAAATCCCATGAATACGTGTTGGCTCCAATTGAAAGATTGTTCGGAACAACTGCCAAATCTGTACAACCTCCCAATGGGGTGAGTTCAAAGTCGGCAATGGCCCGCAAATAAGGAATCAACTGGTCTACGGTGTCTCGGCAGCCAAAATCACTATTGATGGCAATCAGAGCCACCCGGTAGCTGTCGGGCTGCGTGTAAAACAGGTCCGGTTCAAATTCGCTGGAGCGGCGGCCATCGTCAAAATCCCAGCGAAAAGCATCCGCGTTAAAGGAGGTATTGACCAGTTCCACGAACACAGAATCCGCACATTCACCGACGATGGTGTCGATCACAAAATTGGCTACGGGGGGAGCACCTACCCGGATGGTATCGCTGGCCTGTGCAAAGCAAAAGCCCGCCGTATCAATTTCTACCGTAACCACGAACTCCCCTTCATCTCGATACACGTGCTGAGGCGCATCACTGCCACTGGTTTGCGTCCCGTCTCCAAAATCCCACCGCCAAGCGCTGGCGGAATCAGGCTGCCCAAGTCGGAAACTTACGGGTAAGTCGTAGCAGCCCAGGTCTTGATCGACGATGATTTGGGCAAGCGGTTGAGGGAGCACCACCACCCTTCGAAAGGCCGTATCGCGGCAACTGGAATCGTTTTCTGCGATCAGTTGTACCTCAAATACCCCAGTTTGAGAAAAAGTATAGGTAGGTGATGTCTCTATACTATTCCCGCCATCCCCAAATAGCCAGCGATATTGTAAACCACCAATGGCATCCGTACTTTGGTTATCAAAACTTAGGTTGGCCGGAGCTCCACAGATGGAGTCTACCAAAGGGCTAAACTCTGCCAAGGGTCGGCTGTTGACGCTGATCAGTCGTCGGACGGTATCAAAGCAAAATCCTTCATAGCCCAAGTAGAGCACCGCTTCATAGATCTGGTTGCCGGATTGGGCGTCGTAGAGGTGATTCTGGGAGCTAAAAGGAAGGGTGGTTTCTGTCCCATCTCCAAAATCAAAGCGAAAATCGGTGAATCCCGAAGCATTGACCTGGATCTGGCTGAGCAGTGGGGCGCAACCTCGTGCAGGAACCGGTAATACTTCACCTTGAGGTTGTACATACACGGTGATGGTGTCCCGGAAGGTATCGCTACAGGCAAAGGCCGTACTCGCAATCAATTCTACTGGATAAACCCCCGCTTGGGTATACACGTGCTGAGGACTGACTTGAGTAGAGCTGTCTCCGTCTCCAAATTTCCAGCGGTAAGCCAGTAAGTTTCCACTGGAAAGGTTATTGAAGCTGATGCTATCTGGCCCCCCACAACTATCGCTGCGTGACCACTCAAAGGCAGCCGTAGGTTGTTCAAATACCTGGATGCTGCGGCTAAATTCTGAAAAACAACTATCAGCGTTAAAGACAGTCAGGGTCGCAATGAAGTTTCCACTTTGCTGGTATAAGTGACTCGGGTTGGGAAGGGTGGATACACTGCCATCTCCAAAATCCCAAAAATAGGCAAGACCAGGCCCTGCGGGTATACCACTGAAGTCCACGACTAGTGGCGGACAGCCAAAGGTGTCTGAAGCCGTATAGAAAGCGGGGGGAGGAGGAAGGATTTGGACTATTACGGTATCAGAGATGGGGCAGCTATTTGGCCCAAGATGCTTTGTGCAGTTAAAATAACCTGATAGGCCCCTGCTGAATCATAGCTGTGGATGGGGTTGGCTTGATTGGAACTGCTTCCATCTCCGAAATCCCACAGGTAGTTGCTGACGTTGGGAGAGCTGATACTGTCACCAAAGAAGAGTTCAATTCCCGGACAAGCCGTGACTTGACTTAGCTGGATGCCTACCTCTTCTATGGGTAGGACGGTGATAATGATGGTATCCGTATCTGCTGCACAGCTATTGAACGCCGCATGTTGTAAAAAGTAGGTCCCTGGCTGGGTGTAGGTAAAGGTGGCAGTATCGCTGTTGGTGGTGGTGTTATTGGCATCGCCGAAGCTGAACCAGCTATTGGGAGCATTGGCCAGACTAATTACATCCACTGACAAGGGAGGACAACCAGAAGTCTGGCTGGTATTGAAAAAAGCATCTACATTGTTGGGCAGTACGGTGACCACGTGAAAGGAGGTATCTGAGCCACATACATTCTCTCCGATCAACGAAATGGTATAGCTGGTATCTCCGGTAGTCTGGTTGTAGAATAAGCAGAAACCCGTGGGAAGGCTGTCATTGGAAAACGTGTTTCCGTCCACTTGCCAGGTGTACTGAGTCGGTAAGCCCACCGATTGATTTGAGAACAGAGGACAAAATGGGGAGCAATCGATGGAGGTATCGGGCACAAAACTGACCACAGGGATGGGTTCTATCGTAAAGCTGCGGGTGACCGTGATGGAGTCACAGCCATTTACGATGGACAGGCTGATGGTATAGGTGGTATCCTGGGGGCCTTGAGCGAAATACACATCTGGTGGAGTAGGACCTTGGAAAACCGAATCCCCATTAAGGTCTGATCCGCCGCCATAATCCCAGTAATAGATTCCGCCAGCGGCATTGCTGGTGTCCGTGATGCTGATTAATAGGCCATTGCTGCCATCGGGCAACAGACTGGCTTGGGCACAAGCGGTATCTACGCTGAGCATAAAGCCGGGTACGGGTATTTCCGAGACCTGAATCTGTACACTGCTGGTATCGCTACAACCTGAGGCCGAAAAGGCAATCATGGTAACGGTGTATGTTCCGGTATCTTGGTAGGTAAAAACAGGATTGGCTAGGCTTGAAGTATCATCTATTTGACCTAATACACCAAAGTCCCAGTGAAAGGCTACGGCATCTACGGACTGCTCAGTGAAGGTCGCTGGGGTAAAGGTACAAACCAGAGAAGGGGCGCTGATTCCTGAGACAGGTTGAGGATTGACTTCTATCGTGGTAGCAGCCGTATTGCTACAGCCTAAACTGTCGGTGAAAGTAAAACTGATGGAATAAACCCCCACTGGTTGTGGACCAAAGCTATAATCGTTCCCTCCCAAGGAGTTAACGCCATTTCCTCCCCATACTCCGGCAGCCGGCAGCCCATAGGCAAGCCCGCCTGTCAGCAAGAGAGGAGGTTCGGTGATACACATGGAGTCAGGAAGAGCTTGAACATTCGGGAGAGGAAGTACCGTCATTTCTAGGCTATCACAAACCAAGCATGAACCTGTACCGGTACAATAGCTGAGGGTAAATACTCCAACCCCCGCCAGGGCTGGGTCAAAGATACCTTGAACCGGATCCGTGATCCCCGTTCCTGTCCAGTTTCCAGCTGGGGGCAAAGGGAAAAAGCCTCCTAAGGTGATGGGGCCTGCGTTCAAGCAAACAGAATCATCAGGTCCTGCATTTACAGGTACAGGTTCGATCACCGTGACTAAAAAGGAGTCTCGGTTGCTACACCCATTGCCATCGCTAAAGTCTAGGTAGAGGGTATGGGTCCCAATACCAGCCAGTACCGGGTCAAATAGCCCACTAGCTACTACACCTGGCCCAGAAGGGATAGCAGCGCTAGGGGTGAAAATTGGTAGGACTTGTAAGCCGCCAGTGATACAATAAGTGGTATCTGGTCCAGGTGTGATTACCGGTAGAGGATGTACGGTGAAGGTGATGCTGTCGATGTTTACACAACTGCTATCATCCTGAAAACGGTAGATAAGGGTGAAACTTCCAACACTATCGGGGGTGAAGACAAAATCACTGCCCTGCTGTGTCACCCTAGGCCCTTGCCAACTGCCAATACCGCCAACTGTTGGTTGTCCGCCCGATAGGAGGACCGATAGGTCTCCTACACAGGCTTCCAGATCTCCTCCCGCATCCACCACCGGTAACGCGAGTACCCGAATGAAAACCGTATCGCGCTGTTCGCAGGTAGTTCCGCCCGCTACCGTATAGATCAACTCATGTAGTCCAGGCCCCGCGATTGATGGGGTAAATTCGCCAGTGTTAGGATTGACTCCAGACCCACTCCAAACACCGAGAGCAGGTACTACTCCTGGATTGATAAAAGAGGTGGCATCAACACAAACAGTGGTGTCGCTTCCGGCTGAGATAGAATCTGGCTCAATGACTTGAATTGTGAGGGTATCAAAGTTTTCACAGCTATTGGCGTCGATAAAGGTGTAAGTAAGAAGAAAACTACCAGTATCTGAAAGGGCTGGGTCAAAGAGACCCGCAGGGCTTACTCCTGTCCCTGACCATGCGCCACCTACGCCTGAGGGACTGAATCCTGTCAATTGTTGAGGACCACCAGAGTTACAAATTACCAAGTCTGGCCCAGCCTCTACCAAAGGCAAGGGGTGCACGATAAAGGATCGACTGCCTAGGCTGACACAGCCGCTGTCAGAAACCACTTCGTAAGTGAGTAGATTGTTTCCTACTCCGGCGACCGATGGAAGCAACAGACCAGTAGTTTGAACGACCCCATTACCACTCCAAGATCCTCCAAGCGGAGTAAATCCGGTGAGCGTCAACGTATCCGCATCGATGCAAGCACTAGCGGGCAAGGTCCCAGGATTCACGGGCAAACTATCATTTACTTGAATCAGCAGGGTATCACTTGCTTCACATGTGGAACCGGCAAAAAGGGTATAAATGAGTTCATTGGAGCCAGGGATAGCATTCAACGGATCAAAGGTAGCGGGAGAAATGAAGCCAGCTGGCCCAGTCCAAATGCCCCCATTGTTAGGAGTAGCTATCAGGGCAATGGCAGGGGCATTTCGGCACAGAGATGTGTCTGGCATCACCGAGGGGACTTGAGGCTGGCTGATGTTGATGGTCAAGGTATCCCGATTGCTACAGCCGGTAATAGGATCTTGATAGTCGTAAAAGACCTCATGACTCCCGATCCCAGGAATACTGGGATTGAAGTCGCCCATATTGGCATTGGTGATACCCGGCCCTGACCAGATTCCCCCTGTTGGATTGACTCCCGCAGCGATGCTTACTACCTGATTGGCCAAGCAAAGGTCTTGAGGCGGGCCTGCATCAACCTGCGGAAGGGCGCGTACCTCAACGGTTACCTGGTCGCTGTTTTCGCAGCCCAATGAGTCTGCATATAGATAGTCCAACTGAAAGAATCCACTGGTGCTGGGGCTGAAGGCGGAGTCAACGGGATTGCCGTTTAAGAAATAGCTTCCTCCTGCAGGATTGCCTTGAGACAGAAACAAGGTATCGCCTAAACAGATGGGCAAATAATTACCCGCATCTACGGTGGGAGGGGTATTGACCAGGACCAAGGCGGTATCACTAAAGCGGCAAAGAAGGTTATTGGCGACCGTCAGAATCGTATCGAAAGAATAAATGACCTCAAAGGTACCTGGCAGCAAAGGATCTACGCATCCATCGGGATTGCTTATCCCATTGATGAACCAACTCCCCCCTGGAGGATTTTCTTGATAGCATACAATGGGATCTCCTACGCACAAACTGTCATCTGGCCCAATAGAAACGGGGACCTCATCATAGAGGGTAAACGACCTCGACTCGGTGCTGCTGCCACATTCATTGGTGGCCGTGAGTGAAATGGTATGAGGCCCTACAGGGAAGCTAACGGGGCCAGGGTTTAGCTGATTTGAATTCGTGGGAGAGGCACCGGGGCCGAAGTCCCAAGCATAGCTGAGGGTGCTGGCTAGGTTGTTGTCAACCATAGCAATAGGCAAAATGCTGACGCTACCGCAGCTATCTTCGATGGGATCAATGCTCACTTGAGGCTCGCGCAGTACGGTGATGGTATCGCGGAAAATCTCGGAGCCACATTGATTGCTGAAGGTGGCCGTCAAAAAATAAGTACCGGCTCCTGGATAGGTAATGGTAGGCGTTGCCGCGGTGTTATTAGAGATATTTACCCCACCTGCTGGCGTAACTTGCCATTGATAACCGAGGTTCCCAGGGGTGGAGTTGTTGAGGTAACTGATTGACAGGGGGCCACAGCCACTGTCAGTAGGGGCAATGACGTCCAAGGTGGGAGGTTCGCTGATGACCACTTGTCGCGTAATGGTTCTTGGCCCGCATTGAGCATTTGAGGCGGTCAGGGTTACCGTGTAGGTGCCTGGACCTGGATAAGTATGATCTGGTTCAAATGCAGTACTGGTGTTATTTGCTCCTGAGGCTGGATCTCCAAAATCCCAGATATAGCTCAACGGTTGGCTCTGAATGGTGGTGGGGCAAGATTGATTCGTAAAAGAAACAACAGAATCATTTGGCCAACACAGTGGAATTGGAACGTCAAATTCTGGTTCCGCTGCAATGGCGATGTTAACCGGATTGGCATCCCAGGCGGGGTTGTTAAAAGTCTGGGTACAGTAATTTTGAGCTTCTAATCGGATGGTCCTTTGGAAGGTAGGAAAAATTACTGGAGTGTTACATAAAGTAGATCTGGGAATGTCATATACATGCGTAATGTTGGTTAAACTGAAAAACGTGTCACTAGGAACCGTAGCTGGGACATTATCATAGTCCCAAAATACCACGTAGTAGTCTACATTACCTGGACATTGAGGTGAAGCAGTATTCACAAGAACCTGTAATATGTCATCTTCACAAAGATTCGAAGCCGGTGTAGTGATGTCAGGGTTCTGTGGTCGAGTGTAAAATAAAACCTCATCGGCAGCGCTAGGACAATTTGTCCCAGGAGCCGTAACCGTGACTATATGGGTGCCAAATTCCGTATAGGTATGGGTTTGCTGATTAGCATTGCTAGTTACAGTTGGAGAGCCATCTCCAAAGTCCCAAGTAAAGGGAATGGTTCCTACTTGTGGACCAATTAAATCTAATGTAGTGGTGAAAGTTGTAGTACAAGGCAGGGCATTCGCACAAAAATTGGGATCATTCTTTGTGCCGCCTAGAGTAATCTGAGGCGCAAAATTAACGGTGACCACCTGGGTGACCGTACAACTACCTACCGTATCAGCCACGATCAATTCTACCGTGTAATTGGTTAAGGCGGTATTAAAAGGGTAGGCATGTTGGGTGTTTTGCCCATTGCCAAAACTATTGTCCCCAAAGTCCCACTGGTAGGTGAGGGGCCCGTCATTGAGGTTGGTGGTAGCGTTAAAGGTCAAGGTGGTTCCTGGGCAAACCGGGCCTCCAGGAGTAATATTGATGTTACAGTTTTGGCCATAACTGCCAAATGCCAAACTGCAAAGCAGGCCTATGAGAAAAGAGGTAGGTAGGGTTTTCACTAGGTTCGGTTGAGGTAAATGTGGGAAAATGGGAAATGGATGGGAAAGCTCTCTATGCACACATGCCAATTTGTTAAAGCAAAGCCATAGGACGTATGCGCCATGTGCAGCTTATGGTCTCGCTTTCTCAATTCTCTATTGCTCAGCCCCTTCTAAAAGACTGGATAACGTAGATCAGAGAAGGTACACGTACCGCAGGCAATGGTACTATTTCTACCCCAAGCATTTGGCAGGCGGATATTGAGGGTGAATTCAAGGGTCCCGCCCCCATCATTGATGAGGCTATTTAGCTGGAAGGTGTAAGCTAGGCTGAAATGAATGCTGCTTGGTACTCGGTTATTTCCGCGTTGGATTTTCTCCATCGGTATGCGTCCGCCGATGGCCGTGACCAATGAGTTGAGGTTGCGACTAGAGTCGGTCCCCGCAATCTTAGTGGCACGCCCCTGCCACCAAAGGCCCGTCCAAATACCAGGCTCATCACCTAAGAGAGCTACGGCACCAAATTGGTTGTTGACAAAAGACCTTCCCTCTTCTCCTGGAAGGCTAAAGCTGGCCTGCCAATCTCTTCGAGCTGTAAAAATCGCCGTAAAGCGATTTTCATATAATCCTTGGTAAATGAGCATGCCATGGGTGGTAAACCTGGTAGGACGTAGATCGCCAGCAGGTTGCCCATTGCTTCGATTAAGATGGCGAAACGCCATGCCTACCTGAGCGACCCAAGGTTTTCTCCAATTGCTACCTGGGGAAGCCCCAAAGGCATAGTCAAATAAAGCTCCTGCAGTGAAATCTACGAAACTAGCTTGAGGCCCATCCCTGAAGACAGAAGGTAGATTGGTATTGCCACCTGTAAAGCCAGTTAAGGGGTCTATTTGGTCAGAGAAAATCAGCCCATTGGGATTGATTAACTGCCATTGGTTGTAGCTCAAGCCCAGTCCTAAGCTGAATTCAAGGTCAGGAGGAAGCTGAAACTTCCCACTACCATTTCGGAAACGGCTACAAGTCCTGGTTCGGAAGGCATACTGTAGCTCCAAGCTTCGCCAGCGTAGATCTCCAGTCCCTTCTACATTTTCTAAGGCATGCACCCCAAATCCAGACATTAGACGAGGAAGCTCTAGACTTGCTCCTACATTTTGCGTTAACAATCGTCCATCTCCGCGATCAAGCCCCATCCATTGGTTGCGCAGGGCGCTGTACACGTTGAGACCAGGATCAAATCCGGCAAATGCAGGATTGAGATATAGTTTATTGGCAAAATATTGGGCAAATGCGGGATCTTGTCCCAAGCAAAAATGACAACTAAGTCCTAGAAATAGGATTAAACTGTTCCTAAGGGAACTCGCTGTTTTCATGAGGTCGGGGAGTTAATGACATGAAAATCTA
>CAZFPQ010000054.1:10570-25173 GCA_964521065.1 uncultured Bacteroidia bacterium
CGGCGATAAGTGCCGTGGATCGAAGCAATATCCCGATAGGTTCCATCCTTACAAGCCAAAACTACGCCTCCCGCCAGGGCACTTTCAATGGTTATGAGGAGGTTATAGCCATCGATGACGATGGGTTCACCTGTAATTTCCGATTCACTTACCCGCTTGGATTTACGTGTGGCTTCAGCTTGATCAGAACATACGGCGCGCCAAAGAGCCTTTCGCTGTCTAACGTTGAGTCGATATCGGTCTCCAACTAATCCTAGAGCAGATTTGTCAGCGTATCCCCTCGTGAGCAACCAGCTCAGATCGTGAACCCCGAGGTTCAGCTTTTTGACCCCCTTTTCGTTGAAGAGTAAGGGGTCATTGCTATGAGGGCCGCGATGCTTCTGTTTGGATGCCATGCGAGTTTCATGCTGCCCAAATGGGCAGGTAACTTGAGTCAGCGTGAGTCGGATGTAGGTTCTATCTTATCCTAAGGCCTGAATAATGGCCATGAAGTCTGCGGATTTGAGACTCGCTCCACCTACCAAGCCTCCATCAATATCAGCCTGTGCAAATAGCTGCTCGGCGTTAGCGGGCTTGACACTTCCTCCATAAAGTATGGAGGTGTGATCTGCTGTGGCTTGCCCATACTGCTGAGCAATTTGAGTACGGATGGCCGCGTGTACTTCTTGGGCCTGCTCTGGACTGGCGGTCTTTCCGGTACCGATAGCCCACACGGGTTCATACGCAATGATCAGCTCTTTGTACTGATCTGCACTCAGGTGAAAAGTACCTTCGCTCAGTTGGGTAGCATTAACCGCCAGGGTCTGATTCGCTTCTCTTTGTTCCAAGGTTTCTCCGATACAGAAGATAACTTTCAAACCGTGGCTCAAGGCTTGATCTACCTTTTTGGCTAACAATGCATTATCTTCTCCAAAGTATTGGCGCCGCTCTGAGTGTCCTAGGATTACATGGGTACAGCCTACGGACTTCAACATGCTGGCGGATACCTCTCCTGTGTAAGCTCCTTTCTCAGCCTCGTGCATATTTTGAGCTGCTAAAAATATTTGAGGATGGGTAGCCACAATGGGACTAATGGTGGCCAACAAGGGATAGGATGGGGCAAAGATGACTTGTCCCGCTCCTGAGTATTCTGCGATGAAATGGGAAACAATGGTCTGAGCCAATTCCCGGCCCTCGCCCAAGTCGAGGTTCATTTTCCAGTTTCCAGCCGCAATTTTGGTCGCCATAAGGGGGTAACTTGAGAGTTTAGAGTGAAGTATTGCTAACGGACCTCAAACTATCACTTTTGAGGCTCCATCACAAGTTATGCTTCACTTATCAAGGCCATCAACTCCTCGCTACTCAATTTCCCACCACGATCGGTTCCTTCCAATAAACTATCGGCTAAGTCTCGTTTTCGCTGGTGTAGCCGGACAATCTTTTCTTCGATGGTTTGCTCTGCCACCAAGCGATAAACAGTGACTGGGCGCTGCTGACCAATCCGGTGAGCTCGGTCACTAGCTTGGTCCTCTACAGCAGGATTCCACCAAGGGTCCATATGAATCACGTAATCGGCGGCGGTCAGGTTCAACCCAACTCCACCGGCTTTGAGGCTGATCAAAAAGACATCCCCTTGTCCTCGCTGAAAAGCTTCTACCCGCTTCTCCCGCTGTTTCATGGGAGTCTGACCATCAAGGTACTGATAGCTAATTCCTTGTTTGTCGACATAGGCTTCTACCAACTTTAAGTACTTGACAAATTGGCTAAATACCAGTGCTTTATGGCCATTCTCTCTTAATTCACTAAGCACCTCGCCGAAGAGTTTCAGTTTACTGCTCCCAAGTTCCATTTCCGGAGCAACTAAGCCAGGGTGACAAGCAGCCTGGCGCAGTCGGGTGATTTCAGCCAATATTTTCATGCGCTGTTCGCCCGGATTATCTCCTTCAGCTTTGGCTAAGCTGCTGAGGGCATTTCGCCGTAGTGCTTCATAGAAGGCTCGTTCTGACTCACTCAGCTCGACACTTAAGGTGATTTCAGTTTTTTCTGGTAACTCCTCTAATACCTCTGATTTACGGCGGCGTAAAATGAATGGTCTCAATAGTTTCCGCAGCTGAGATTTGCGCTCTGCATCCTGATCTCGTTCAATAGGGATGGCGTAACGGGAATTGAAATGTTCCATAGAACCCAGCAATCCCGGATTGAGGAAATCAAATAGATTCCAGATCTCTCCGAGGTGATTTTCAATGGGGGTTCCGGTGGTAATGAGCTTGAACTGGGCCTGGAGGGTCTTGGCTGCCTTGGAACGCTTGGCCTGGGTATTTTTAATGGCTTGGGCTTCATCTAGTACCACCATGGAGAAATTGACGGTAGAAAGATGCTCAATCTCAATCTGCATGAGGTTATAGCTGGTGAGCAGCAGATCATAGGGCTTAAGTTCCGCGATGGTTTCAGCACGGGCAGATTCGCCTAAGAGGATGGGGTTGAGTTCTGGGGCAAACTTATCCGCTTCTTTGCGCCAGTTCCTGACAACTGAGGCTGGCGCTACCACCAGAGATGGCCCATTTCCCCCACGACTTAACAGCATAGCTAAGGCCTGTACCGTTTTCCCCAGCCCCATATCGTCCGCTAAGCAAGCTCCGACCCCCCATTGTGCCAATCTGGCCATCCAGTGATAGCCTTCCTCTTGATAAGGCCGTAGGTCGGCTTGGAGGTTTTGTGGCAAGCGGGGTTGGTAGGTCCGCGCCTCTTTCAACTGTTTGATCTGGCGCTTCCAAGCTGCATTGACTTTCAGCTGAGCTCCTTGCTCGCCTAGGGCTTCGAGGCCTTCGGCCATCAAGGGATGTAAACCCACTTGACCTCTTTTTTCTTGAGAAAAAGCTGCCAAATCCTTGAGCTGTTTGCGTAGCTGGTCGGTCAAAGCTAGGTAGCGGCCATCATCTAGGGTTACAAATTGACTCTCTCCTCCTTCCCGAATGGCTTTCAGCAACAACTGTAGACTGAGGATCTCATCTTCATTGACCTGAACTTCTCCATCTAGCTTGAACCAGTTTTGATTGCCGCCAACTTTGACTTTTAGGTTCTCAAAATTGACCTGCCCAGCTAACTTGAGTTTCTCACCCTTGGGCCATTCAATGACGATTTGGTCCTTTTGTCTCAAGATGTCAAGTTCCAGCAGCAGTTCCAAGCAGCTTTCAGTAGACTCTAGGTACCACTCCCAATCGAAGTTAGGATTTCGTTCCAAGGTAGGACAAGCTTTGATCAAAGCCTCAGCAGCCTCCTTTTCACCAACCAAATTACGTTGGGTTCTCACTCTTTCTCCTTCAATCTCAGCGAGCAGTTGTTCTCGTCCTTTTCCTGGTTTTAGATAAGGTGGGAAGGAGCCCAATGGCTTGGAAAAAACCTCGACCTTGAAATCTTCCCCAACAGGAACCAACAAAATGTAAAGCCTGGGGTCTGCTTCTAATACTTTGAGGTCTTCACTCTGACCGACCAAATCTGATTGAATGCGAATTACCTGAGATATACCGCTCAAAATTTCCTTCAGGCGCGCTTCACCCGCCTTGGGGATGCGAATATTTCCTGCCCCGATTAGGTTGGCCATCTTTTCTTGGGCTAGGCTGACCTCCATTACCCGATAACGCGTGCTGGTCTCTTTGATTAAGTGAATCCCAGCGTGGTCAAAGCTTGGCTCCACGCTCAGTGAATAGCCCTGAGGAGTCTCAGTGATGATTAATTCCGGTTCTACGTGAATAAGTTCAACTGCCAGGGAAGGATTTTCCTCTAAAAACAAGAGTGGGTGCCCTACCAATTCTTTCAGGGCAGGGAAAAAGTTGATTTCATACTCTGCTGCACCGCTATACCAGCCACCACCATAGCGCTGGATATGTTTAGCTACCAATTGGTCTTGTGGCGTGAGGCTGGTCACCGAGTCAAACTCTTCCTTGATTCGCTTTAGGCTAACCTTTCTGCCTTTGGTCCAGCCACCCGCTTTCCTAATTTTTTGTTCAAAAGCCGTGAGAGAGTATTGGTCAAAAGAAATACGCCAAGTAAGTCGGGCTTCTCGGTCACGCTCATTAGAACCTGAT
Source organism: uncultured Bacteroidia bacterium (assembly GCA_964521065.1). Taxonomy (GTDB): domain Bacteria; phylum Bacteroidota; class Bacteroidia; order J057; family J057; genus CAYVAP01. The sequence goes on from CAZFPQ010000054.1 coordinate 14,635, forward strand.
CCATTTTTAAGGGCCAGGTCTACCAATCCTTCTAGGGTGCGTTCCCAAGCTTCATATCTCGGGATGCGAGGAAGAATTCGCTTGAATTCATATTTCTTTAGTAGGGCTTGTACTCGGGCCTCAAATTGAGCTTGCTCCTCGGGAGGGGCAAAAAAGGCCATCAATTCTGCTGCAATAAGGGCAAAGCAGGGATAGGCATCAGAATTCTCTCCTTGTAACCAGTTTTTGATATCATAGATCTGACTTTGATCAATGGGATAATCACACCAATATGAAGCCAATAGCAGAAAGAGATCAGACAACATATGCCGCCGTGGAAGGCTATCGATCACCTCGCGACTACCGCTAAGGTTGTTTTCGAGGAAGTAGGCGACTGCCAGGAAGATCTGTTTGAGCTGGAGATAGGCGTCAGTCCGTTGGTAGTACACATCTACCCGTTCAAAGTCCCGATTGATGAGGTGTAGTAGGCTATGGTAGACACCCGTAAAATCGGGGAAAAGGCTGCGGAATTTTCGCTTCCTGGAAGCTGCATGCAGCTTTTTGGCCGCAAGCTCTCTATCGTCCCGCCAAAATGCTCCAACTCCTTCGAGAAGTTCCGCTGTACCGGGTACGTTAATTCTATCTTCGGACAAAGCCAGCTGCCGCCAGGTACCAGGATTACCTACCAGAACTTCGAGGCTCAGTAGTTCTTCGTCGAGCTTTAAGGATGGCTCAGATCCCCTTTTGTTTTTTTCTACTAAGGTGTAGAGGGCTTGCATCAGGGCGACTGGCGAACGAAGGTCTTGGGTGTATAAACCTACCAGATTGATTAGCACCTTGGCTTTAAAAGCTGGCCGTTGGCGGTCCAGGAGTTCCATATCTATGGGATCTCCCAAAAAGTATTCTAACCATTGTATGGCTCCTTTTCCTTCCGGTTGTCGCTGTTCTAGTTGTCTGAGGATAGACGAAAATTGGAAAGATTCCCCTAAGAGAAGAGAGAATTGGAGCATACGAAGGAAGATATGCTCATCGCCTTCCCTCTGCAGGGACATGTAGTAGAAGGGAAGTTCCTGGTTCAGGAATCGCTCGTAGAAAGCGATCTCATCCTGATCTAGGACAAAATATCGGACCACGACCCAGGCCAACTCTGGCTTTATCTGCCATTGTCCATTAAAGTGGTCTACCAAGCCCTCGTCCTGCAATCTTTGCCCGATTGAGCTTACCCCACTGCGTTGGATGCCCTTTGTTTTACCGTGATGACGAGCAATCAATTGAGAGATGGAAGCAATTCGGTAACCAGGTATAGGACCTCGGTGAAAAGAGAGCATGGTCAACATCTCTTGTTCAAAAGCAGATAGCTGCTCCCAAATTGCTTCAATAATTCTTTTCTCCTTAGTGAAATCTACCCCCATTGGCCTTAATTCTCCTGACCAAACTAATACATTTCAAAAATATGGGTCAAAAAAAAATGGTCTATTTCGATTTGTCTATCTCTGGTCTGGCTGATTAGTGGACAACGATACGGGTTTTGGTTTATAACTCAAAAAGCCTTATTTTTGAATCAAATACCTAACTAAACGGATAAGGCGCTCACACGAGCTCCTTATTTTTTTGCTATGTTGTCTGAAGAAACCAAACAGCGGGTTTTAGACTCTATCCAAGAGGTTGCTCCAGAAGCTTATTTGGTAGATCTGGATTTGCGAAGAAGTCGCAGGAGTACCCTCAGCATCAAGGTTGATACCGACCAAGGCATTAGCTTAGAGCTGTGTGGCCAGATTAGCCGTAAAGTGGGGTACGCCTTGGAGGATGATCCCAAGATGGATTTTCCTTACGTCTTAGAAGTGAGTTCCCCAGGAATTGGAACCCCCTTAAGACTAAAAAGGCAGTATCGAAAAGAAGTGGGGCGACATTTGCAAGTATTGCTAGTAAATGGCGAAACCCTTCGAGGTAAGCTGAATGAGGCAACCGACGACAACATCACCCTGGCCCTGTTGCCAGAATCCCCCAAAAAGGGAGGCAAAGCAAAAAAAGAAGAAGCCCCGAGCCGGGTTTTTTCCTTCGAAGAAATTAAAGAAGCTAAAGTGATCATAATCTGATGGCACGTAGAAAGACCGCAGAACCAGAAATAAACCTCGTAGACGCCTTTTCTGATTTTTCACGATTGAAAAATTTGGATCGGGCGACTTTGATGGGTGTCCTCGAGGAAGTATTCCGGACCATGATCCGCAAGGAGTATGAGTCAGATGAAAATTTTGAAATCATTGTCAACGTAGACAAAGGTGATATCCAGGGATTCCGAGAAAGGGAAGTAGTCGAGGATTTTGAGTTGGATGACGAATCTCGTCAGATTCCTCTTAGTGAGGCCTTGGGATTAGATCCTGATTATGAAGTAGGCGATGTGGTGGCTGAGGAGATCAACTTCTTTTCTTTTGGTCGGAAAATTGTTCAGACCGCTAAGCAGACCCTAACCCAGAAAATTAGAGACCTAGAAAAGGCCGCCATTGTAGAGCAGTACCAAGATATGATTGGTGCCATCATTGTTGGTGAGGTCTATCAGGTATGGCGAAATGAGATCTTGGTTTTGCACGAAGGCGCAGAATTGATCCTGCCCAAAAGTGAGCAAATTCCCAAAGACCGTTTCCGCAAGGGCGACTCCCTAAGGGCGGTAATCTTGGAGGTGCAACTTCGCAACAACAATCCTCGTATCATCATCTCGCGTGCTTCTCCTCTCTTCCTGGAGAAACTTTTTGAGCAGGAAGTACCAGAAATTTTTGACGGATTGATCAACATTCGCGGCATCGTCCGTGAACCTGGAGAACGCGCCAAAGTCTCTGTCGAAAGCTATGACGATCGCATCGACCCTGTAGGGGCTTGTGTAGGGATGAAAGGAAGCCGTATCCACGGCATTGTGAGAGAGCTTCGCAACGAGAATATCGATGTGATCAGCTACACCGCCAACGAGGTGCTTTATATCCAGCGGGCCTTAAGCCCTGCCAAGATCTCCTCAGTTAAGATCAACGAATCAGAAGGAACTTCTCAAGTATACCTGAAACCAGATCAGATTTCTCTCGCCATTGGTAAAAATGGACTAAACATTAAACTTGCAGGTCGCCTGACCGGCTACCAGATTGATGTGTTCCGAGAAATTGATCCAGATGAAGAAGATATTGATCTAGATGAATTCAACGATGAGATCGACCAGTGGGTCATCGACGAATTTAAGCGTATCGGTTGTGATACTGCACGCAGTGTGCTAGACCTTTCTAAGGATGAATTGGCACGCCGTACCGATCTAGAAGTAGAAATTGTAGAACGAGTGCTCTCCATTTTGAAAGAAGAATTTGAAAATGGAGCAGGAGAAACGGAAGCAGAAGCTGCACCAGAAGCTGCACCAAGTGACAGTGAAGGAGATGAGACCAAGTGATTTTATCTCTTTGCTGGAAAAAGAATACGGGACCCAACGAATGACGAGAAGCTATATGAACTGAAATTTTCTGGACATGTAAGGGCCTGCCAAGGGCAATCTCGTCTTCCGCTTTGGTATTCCGTCTGGAGTGGGCCATGGGCTCACTCTAGACTTGTTTTTAAAGAATAGTGATAAATTCGCGTAATTTATCCCTAACTTTGCATCGAAAATTAATAGGAGGTTAACCTAGCGCATGCCGTCAAAGAAGCAAGTTTATCGATTATTCAAAGTAGCTAAGGAACTCAATGTGGGGACCAGCCTGTTGGTGGAGCATCTCCAACAGAATGGTCATGACGTCGCCCCTTCGCCCAATACCAAACTGAACAGTGATCAATACGATATCTTATTGAAGGAATTTGCCTCTGAAAAGTTGATCAAGGAACGGGCTGACCAATTGGCCGAGGAGAGAAGAAGGGAAGAAGCTATTCAGCAAGCCACTAATGAAGTGGCCAAGCCTACTGCGGAAGCCGAGGAGTCGAACCTGACAGCAGCTGATCTTCGGAATCAAATCAAAGCTCCTGTAACCCCTGAAACAGCCCCACCCCCGCCTGTGGAAAAGGAAAAAGCGCCTGTAGAAATGAAGGCAGTCCCTACTCCAACGCCAGAGCCAGTAGCGCCTGAGACGACTCAGCAGCCTACTCCTCCTGCTGAAAAGAAGGCCAGCAGTGGTGCTCCTTCTGGATTAAAAGTCTTGGGGCATGTGGATATCAAGGGATACACCAAGAAGGGCAAAAAGACAGAGCCAGAAGCGAAGGCTCCTGTGAAGAAAGCTCCGAAGGTGAGTGAACCCGAAAAGAAAGCTAAAGCTGAACCCGCCCCTGTTAAGCCTGAGCCTAAAAAGGAGGAGCCTAAGCAGGAAGAAGTTCGCAAGCCAGAGCCACCTAAGCCTAAGGTTCCCGAGGCGAAAGAGGAAGTCAAAACTCCTGCTAAACCTGAAGAACAGAAGCCCGTCGAGCCTAAAGTCAAGGCTCCAGTTGAGGATAAGAAGAAGGCCAGTACTCCCCCTGCTGAATCTAGCAAGGTCGAGGAAAAGCCACAGCCAGAAGAAAAGGCTGTAGGGGAAGAGGGAAAAGAAAAAGAAGAAAACACCCTTTACCGAGCTGAAGATCGAGCACCTAAGCTCTCTGGACTCAAGGTGATGGGTAAAATCGAGCTACCAGGCGATAAAAAGAAGAAGAAAAAAGAAGAGGAAGCCCCATCTACTGATAACAAAGGTAAGCCGGGTGAAGGAAATGGGGAAGGAGAAGATGGAGCTAAGAAGCGCCGTCGTCGCCGCCGGAAACGCAAGCGTAAACCAGGGACTGAGGTTGCGAGTGACAACAAACAATCCAACCAAAGTGGTGGAGGCGGTGGTGGCCGCACCAAGAAGGAAAAGCCATCTGCGAAGGAGGTTGATCAGTCCATCAAGGAAACCCTTTCACAAATCGGTAGGGGCGCATCTAGAAAGCGTCAAAGCATTCGTCGACAAAAGCGTGATCTCGCAGAGAAGCGAAGAGAAGCGCTAGAGGCTCAGGCGGCTGAGAATGCACAGGTTTTAGAATTGACAGAGTTCATCACCGCAAACGAGTTTGCGAACCTGATCAGCGTGCCTGTCACCCAGATCATTACCAAAAGCTTTGAGCTGGGAATGATGGTATCGATTAACCAACGATTGGACGCAGAACTGCTCACGCTGTTGGCGGGTGATTACGGGTACACCATCAATTTCGTGGACATCACAGAGGAAGGCCTGGATGTAGAGGAGGAAGAGGATGATCCGGACCGCATGGTTGGACGGAATCCTATCATCACTGTGATGGGGCACGTTGACCATGGTAAAACCACCCTACTTGACCGCTTGCGCCAAGAAAATGTGGCGGCAGGTGAGGCGGGAGGAATCACCCAGCACATCGGTGCTTATACCGTCGAGTTGGAAAGTGGCAAAGCTGTTACTTTCCTCGATACGCCTGGTCACGAGGCCTTTACGGCCATGCGCGCACGGGGTGCCAAAGTGACGGATGTGGTGATCATTGTCATCGCAGCCGATGACGCGGTGATGCCCCAGACCAAGGAAGCCATCAGTCACGCCCAGGCGGCGGAAGTACCGATGGTTTTTGCCTTCAACAAAATTGATAAGGCTGGTGCGGACGCCGAAAGAATAAAAGGCCAATTGGCTGAAATGAACCTGCTGGTAGAAGACTGGGGCGGAAAGTACCAGTCCCAAGAAATTTCTGCCCTCAAAGGCCAAGGGGTTGAGGATCTACTTGAAAAGGTCATTTTCGAAGCAGATGTCCTTGAGTTGCAAGCAGACCCTGAACGGTCGGCAGTAGGTACCGTGATTGAAGCTCGACTGGACAAAGGGCGCGGAAACGTGGCTACCATGTTGGTTCAAAAAGGAACCCTTTCTGTAGGTGATGACCTAGTTGCCGGAATTCACTATGGCCGTGTACGTGCCTTGATCGATCAAAATGGTCAGCGAATCAAGGTTGCAGGACCCTCTACGCCAGTGCAGGTCTTAGGGATCAATGGACAACCTACAGCGGGAGATAAATTCTATGTCTTTGAGGACGATGGCAAAGCCAAAGAAATCTCTCAGCGTCGTACTGAGCTATATCGAGAGCAGCAGATGCGCAACACCAACCGACTCACCCTTGAGGAAATTGGTCGTCGTCGTGCTTTGGGTAACTTCAAAGAACTCAATGTCATCATTCGTGGCGACGTGGATGGCTCGGTAGAGGCACTATCTGGGTCCCTGCTTAACTTATCTACGGAAGAGGTACAGGTAAATATCCTGCAAAAAGGGGTGGGTGCCATCACCGAGGCGGATATCAACTTGGCCATCGCTTCTGAAGCCATTGTGATAGCCTTTAACGTACGCCCTATTGCCAAAGCTCGTCAGCTTGCTGATCGGGAAAACGTAGACATCAGTACCTATTCTGTCATCTACGATGCCATAGACGATGTGCGTGACGCTCTTGAGGGACTGCTTTCACCCGAATTGCGGGAGGAAGAAGCCGGAACCGCCGAGATTCGCGAAGTATTCAAGATCAGCAAGGTGGGCAACATCGCCGGTTGCTTGGTAGTCTCTGGCAAAATTGAGCGTGGAAATCCCGTTCGAATCATCCGAGACGGCGTGGTCGTCCACGAAGGAAAACTTGCTTCGCTCAAGCGCTTTAAGGATGATGCCAAAGAGGTAGTCTCCGGGCAAGAATGCGGTATGATGATCGATAACTTCAACGACATTCAGGTAGGAGATACCATTGAGTCTTACCGCGTGAATGAGATTCGCCGGAAGTTGAAGAAGTAGAGAATCTTTCTTAATAAATTAAAAGAGCCGTGGGATTACCTGCGGCTTTTTTTATTCACCTTACTTAGAGGCAGTAGGCCGACATAAGAAAAGCGTTAACCGGATCACGGGGTAGCTAGAGGTAATTATTCATTCTTAGTAAGCATAGCCGCACAGTCTATACATCGATTTTTTCTGTCCAAGCGCTTGAATACCACATGTTTTGCCAAGTGATATTCACTTTAGAACCTTGTCAAAGGATATTTGTGCGAAAGGTTAGAAAATTCATATTCGCTATGTAAATTCTCGGGGAGAAAGGAAGATCAACTCGTTTTGACTCAAGTAGACGTAGAGTCTCTTATTCCACCTCCCTAATTTATCTAGATGTTTAAAGCTGCCGTTTTTGATGCCTACGGAACCTTGTTCAAGCTACCAGAGTCAACAGAACTGCTACAGGAACAATTGGGGGAGAGAGCAGATGAGTTGTTGAAGTACTGGCGAAAAAAACAGCTAGACTACAGCTGGCAGCGCACCCTAATGAATCGCTATGCTCCTTTTGAAAAGGTGAGTGAGGATGCCTTGCGCTATACTTTGGATGTGTTTGGCCTTGAAAATAATGTCCTATACGAGGAGTTGATGCAAACGCTCTGGCAACCAGAACTTTTTCCCGAAGTCAAGGAGGTCTTGACGGAACTGAAAAACAAAGGATTACAACTTGCCATCCTCTCCAACGGCTCCACGGCCCTGCTCAAATCGGCGGTAGAGCACCATCAATTGGGAGGCCTTCTAGACCAGATAATCTCAGCTCACAGCGTCTCGAAATTCAAACCTCATCCCAAAGTTTATCAATTAGCCGAAGATAGCTTGGACTGCTACGCAGATGAACTGAGTTTCCAGTCCTCCAACGCTTGGGATGCCATTGGCGCCAGCCAGTATGGCCTTTTCACCGTTTGGATCAATCGTAACAAGGACCGTTTGGATCGTTTAGACACCCGGGTAGATAAGGAGCTAAGCGACCTAAGCGGATTGTTGGCCTTGTTGGGCAAGAAATAAGCCTAAGTCAAAGGTGAGGTTAAGAAACAGCTTCTAATCTACTGCCTTCCCAAATTGGAGTTATTTAATTCGCCTCTCCCCTCTGCGGGTCCCTTTGGGATTTGATTTCCTGGATTAAATCTTCCAAGTGCCAGGCATCCTCCAAACTATGATCGCCAATACGGGTACGAATCAATCCCGTCAAGTAGGCTCCCACTCCTAGCGCTTGTCCCAGGTCGTGCGCCAAAGAACGGATATAGGTGCCTTTGCTACAGCGAATCAAGGTTCGCCACGTATGAGGAGGCTCTACGTTTTCCAGCAGATCAAATTGGTAAATGTGAACCTGGCGACTTTTTAACTCTAACTTCTTTCCTTTTCGGGCAGCTTTATAAGCCCGCTGTCCATTTACCTTGACCGCGGAATAAGCAGGAGGAACTTGCTCAATTTCGCCTTGAAAGGCTTGCATCGCCGTCAAGATCTGCTCTCGATTTAGATCGGAGACGTCCTGTATATTTTCTTCATCCAACTCTGCGTCATAGGATGGGGTAGTTGCGCCAAACTTGATGAGGGCCTCGTACTCCTTTTCTTGACCTTGGATATCGTTGATGGTTTTGGTAGCCTTTCCCGTACAAAGAATCAGCAAGCCTGTTGCCAAGGGATCCAAGGTGCCCGCGTGTCCCACCTTCTTGATCCGGATGGCGTGTCTTACCTTGTTGACCACGTCAAATGAGGTCCACTCTTTGGGTTTGTCGATAAGCAGGGTCTCTCCCCCTAGAAAATCAAAAGGCTTCATGCCTGGCAAACTAGAAAGGTAAGCTCAGGATTCCATGCTCATTTCGTAGATAAGTAGGATTTTCATCAAGTCTTTCTCCTGCCCGGACTCGGTGCGGTCCATCCAATGTCTCAATTCTTCTTGTACGGCTTGAGGAAAAGGAAACATTCTATAGTAATCCCAACTGTCGAAGTGGGTACTTACTCGAAATATAGCTGCTTCTCTGTGCTCAGGATAGGCTGTGAGGCAGTCTAGTGCATAAGCCCTCGCCTCGAAATAAAAACGGAAGGGCGCTGGCCAAGGAGCAAGGAAGATAAGGAAGGAAAAGGCCCATAAACCCAGCCAAGGATACAGGAACACTCCGAGGGCCAGGATTTGCGGGAATAGATACGCTAAAGCCAAGGTGCCAAACCCCCAGCGTTGACTGTCGAGGAGATGAACGGCCTCATGGGCTAAGATGCGAATGGACGCTTGGGGCCTCTGTGCAACGAAATCTCGACTCGGGAAATACACTCGCCGGCCGATTACGGTCGTAAAACGACTCATGAAATCGGGACAAAACAAACTTACCACCAAATTTAAGGCGCTCATTTCCGGGGATTCATCTTTGTAATGAATGCGGAAAGGGGCGATTTTTTGCAGCTCAGCGGCAAATTGATCGAAAGCGGGTGAAGTGGAATAGGTCATGCCGATAGGTGCTGTTGTTTTAGTAATGCGGTAAGATTGGCCTGAGCGCCCTCTTCCATCAACGCAGGAGCGGGAATCAAGGTTTTGTCACCGATTTGTAAGGTCGCGGTCAATTTTCCCGCACAAGCTCCACAAACCACGGCCCGAGATACGGACTGCTCACGGAAGTCCCAACTCGAGGCTCTGGCGTCGTAAATGCCAAAACCAATGTCCTGCGTAGAAAGGCCGGCATCCAATACAGCTTGTTTCAACATGCTGGTAAGTTTGCGGTTTGCAAACTCCTCTTCACTAAGAACTAGGGCAAGCTTTGCGGTTGGGCGCATCTTCCATATCACCGACGTTCCCCCCTGGAACAACGAAGGGACTGGAGGGCTATCCTGTATATCCTCCACCGATTTATTCTCCGGAGCCACTTCTTCTATAAGAGATGGGACGTCACCGGTTTTGAGGTCGAAAAGGATAGATCCATAAAGCCGCTGGATGTCTTGGGTTGAAAATTGCATGAAACCAATGTCCTTGAATGAGCAAGATAATTTCTTATCTTAAGAATTCCCCTTTTTGCTCTAACCGATTTGGTTCTTTTCAGAGCCTACCCTCGAACCCTATTCTTAAGCTTATGATTCTAGCCATCCACCCTGAAAACCCTCAGGAGCGTCTCCTGGACCAGGCAGTGAAGGTACTCCGCCAAGGCGGGGTGATCATCTATCCCACTGATACCATGTACGGCCTTGGTTGTGACATCAACAACAAAAAAGCGGTCGATTTGGTCTGTCAAATCAAGGGCGTAAACCCCGAAAAAACCCATTTATCTTGTGTATGTGAAAACATCAGCATCATTGGGACCTATGCTTCACGGGTCGAAGATGACATTTTTAAAATGATGAAGCGAGCCCTGCCGGGCCCCTACACCTTTATTCTTAAAGCAAGCAAGAAAATCCCACGCCACTTCCAACGAAAAAAAACGGTGGGTATTCGGGTGCCTGATCACCCGATCCCTGTTGCATTGGCTCGCCTATTGGGCAATCCGATTGCCTCAATCAGCCTGCCCCAAGATCCCGATAACCAAGAGGCGAACATTGATCCCAGCTTGATTCATGAGCGCTTTGGTAAGCAAGTGGCGATGGTAATCGATGGGGGCATGGGTAACTTGGAAGCTTCTACCGTGATAGATGGCAGTGAAGGCATCGAAGGCTTGGAGGTGATCCGTGAAGGTAGTGGTTCCCTCGAAAAGCTTGGCCTGGTGTTAGAGTAGATTCACTCCATTTATATCAAAACCCAAGAATTCGATGTAGAGCCTTCTGCATCGAATTCTTTAATTGAATAGACGATGAGACGATG
>CAZFPQ010000054.1:25273-32597 GCA_964521065.1 uncultured Bacteroidia bacterium
AGACGATGAGACGATGGGACAATGAGACAATGAGACAAAGCCCAATTAATCATGTGATTACATCAGTACCATGAAGAGCTTTCTTTGACTAGAAGATGGAGATGCCCTTGAAGTGGGAAATGGGAAATAGAAGATGAAAAAGTTAAAAAGCTCTCTTTTCCCGTAGCCCCGTAGCCCCGTAGCCCCGTAGCCCCGTAGCCCGTCTCACGGTTCTGAATGCCAGGTCAGCATTTCGGTGTACACAGCCTCTTCTTTCACTGCTTCGTCAAGAATGTCATCATAGGAAAAACCCTTGATGTCCATTAAATACTCAACCATCAACCTACCTTTGAGATAAATATAAGGGGTAGACTGAGTCTCTGATATTTGAACAATTCCTTCTGGGCTGACCTCGAGCTCAAGAAACTTACTGATTTCGATTTTGAGGTTATAGTCCTCCTCCCTAAGGAGCTTCCTCCTGGCGATATATTCGGGATAGCCCTCTAGCTTCCACATCGGTGGATGGCGAAATGGATTGAAGACACGCTTTCCGTAGGCGTGAGCTTGGAGACAATGGGTCATCTCATGGGCCAATACATAGGCCAACTCAAAATGGTTTTCGCCATTTTCTACCCATCCAGTTTTTGGGTTCCAGGCTCGTTTGATGATCACATTGTTGTCTATGGCTCTGGCGGCAGACCACTCCCCCAGCAGAGCATCATCCAGTTTATTGAAGGCGCTTCCATGGGCGAAAAAGACGTCAAATTGATAGCTTGAATCAAATAGTTCACTGTGGGTCAGCATTTCTCGGGCTTCATCTAGGGCCTTGTAGAGACTGTGAAGATCTTGAGGTAATTCACCGTAAATCTCAACTTGCTGGTATGTGGCAGCATGGGCGAATAAAGGCTGTGGAAAAAGAATCAGCGCACCCAGACCACTGATGAATACGAGGACAAATACTCCGGTGAAAGATAGGATTCTTTTAAGTTTCATTTGATTGGCTTTAGGTACAAAATAAATCTCCGAAGCTAAGACGTGCTGCTGCCAGGGAAAGTTGGCTTTAAAAAGATAAGTACTAGGAGCCATTCTTTTTCGCCCATTTTCCGGTATATCAGTCTTTTTTTCGGTGTAGGTTGTACATGCCCCAGCCCATGAAACCCAACTCTAGGACCAGGCCTATGATATACTGAGCTGAGATCCCATCGAAAATGGTGCTTATGATCCGCCCAAAGGCCAGCCCCCCCATAAAAATGACGTTGCTGATGGTCGCACTACGCCAATGTTGAGGATTCAGGATACCCATGACCCAGTAGGCAGCAAATCCCAAGTATAGCCCCATCAAGGCACGGAAAATATTTTTCAACTCCAGGCTGTTTACCTCAAAGTCGAAGAAAAAAGGCAAGGTATAGGCCGGATTGGCACCATAGATAAGCGCCACCACAAAAATGACTGAGGCTGAAACGGATAGATGGAGGGATTTAAGCATGAACCCCTCCATCCAAACGGCATGAGTATCCTGTCCCTGTGTTCATTCAGTAGGCTGATGGATAATGAAACGCTCTTATCAGCCGATCATCAACTCTTCAAAATCAACTGGCACCCGCACTTCTATGGTAGACTGCCTGCGCAAGAAGCTGACGGTTTTTCCATCAATTTGACAGCGGCGCCCTTTGAAATCTAAGCCGTGAATGATGACTTTGAAATGAGTAAAAGGCAATTCCATTTCGCCTAGTACCTCCTGATTGAGGGACATTTGCTGGCCATCCCCCTTCGTGGTGAAATTACTGAGGTGATACATTCCCTCTTCATAGTCATATCCATCACCTTCGTCGTGATACCATTGGCTGGTGGTTTCGCCGGATACGTAATAGACGTGAAGGTCCAATCGATCCAGCGGGCGTTCATCTGTATACTGCATCACCGGTCCTACGGGTAGCACGGCACCCCCACGAACAAACATAGGGATGGTTCCTAAAGCTACGTCCATCAAGTATTCTTGTCCTCCCTGGAAAGATTCTCCGGTCTCATAGTCGTACCAGGTCCCCTCAGGTAGGTAAAATCCTCGTTCTTCGGCTCCTTGGGCAATGACGGGCGCCACCAGCAGATGATCACCTACACAAAACTCTTCCATCCGATGCAGGGTCTCTGGATCTCTTTGGTCCAAGAAACTCAAGGGCCGTAAGACAGGAGTACCACGCTGCACATACTGCCAAAAGGCGGTGTACAAAACTGGGAGTAGCTTATAGCGTAGCTCAATGGTGCTGCGGGCAATGCTGGTGAAAGGTTCTCCAAAAGACCAGGGCTCTTGGTCACGGTTTCCACGAGCTTCATTAGCGGCGCGGGCGTCCTCATCTACTGCGGCGTCACCGGCGTCGTTGTAGCCAATGCTGTGTACGCGGCAGAGTGGGTGGAATATTCCCAGTTGTAACCAACGGACGAATAGCTCACCATCAGGCATGTCGTTGAAACCACCGATGTCCGAACCAGCAAAGCTAAAGCCAGAGATCGAAAGGCGCTGTGTTTGTATGGAAGCCAGCCAAAGGTGTTCCCAGTTGGCGACGTTGTCCCCGGTCCATACAGAAGCGAATCGCTGTCCCCCGGCGTAGGTGGCCCGCGTGATCATGAAGGGCCGGTTGGGGTATGCGTGATCTTTGACTCCTTCGTAAGAAGCCCTAGACATCTGCATGCCGTAGATATTGTGCGCTTTACGGTGACTGCCCGGATTCCCCTCATAGTGGAACATCACGTCCATGGGCAGGGTCTTACTTTCTACCTCGAAAGCAGCTGGTTCGTTCATGTCGTTCCAAACCCCATTGACTCCCATTTTGCGTACCAAGTCTTTGAATAGACTGGCCCACCAAGTACGTACCTCAGGTTTGGTGTAGTCAGGGAAATAGCACTCTCCCGGCCACACTTTTCCTTGGGCGTAGGGACCATCTAAGCGCTTGAGGTAAGCATCAAGTTCCAGTCCTTCTTCAAATACCCAATAATCTAGGTCTATTTTGATCCCAGGATCAATGATCACCACGGTTTTGAAGCCACGGTCTCGTAAGTCCTGGATCATTTTCTGTGGCTGGGGAAAATAATCATGGTTCCAAGTGAAGCAGCGATAGCCATCCATGTAATCGATGTCCAAGTAAAGGGCATCACAAGGGATCTTGCGAGTACGAAACTCGTGGGCGAGTTCGCGAACGCGGGTTTCAGGATAATAGCTCCATTTGCACTGATGGAAGCCCATGGCCCATTTGGGTGGGAGTTCGGGGCGTCCAGTAAGGTGTGCGTAGCGCTCCGCGACTTGCATCAATTCTGGACCATGGATGAAGTAATAATTCATTTCTCCTCCCTGTGCCCAGAAACTGGTGGCTTCTTCCCGCTCCATGGCAAAGTCGAAGTGGGTTTGAAAACTGTTGTCGAAAAACACCCCGTAGGCGTCTCCTTCCCGCAGGCCGAAGTAAAATGGGATAGAGCGATATAGGGGATCGCTCCCGCTAGAATAGCCAAAGCAATCGAGGTTCCAGTTTTGGAGGCGTTGGCCCCTTAAGTTTAGGTGACCTGACTTGTCACCTAAGCCAAAATATATTTCCTCAGGGTGGGCCTGCTTACTCATCATCACAATCTCTCCTCCATGCTCACTGGGTTCCCAGTGAAACCCTTTATCATCTTCGAGTAAGACTTTACCGCTGCGATCCAATAGGGTGGTGCGGAGTCCTTGTTTTTGAAGGCGGCACTCTATGTTTTGGGTCTGAATGAAAAGATGCTGCTCATCTTCCGATATCTTGATTTCGGACCATTGAGGCGTAAAGCCGGGATCTATGGCATATGAAAAATCGGGATGGAAATAACCGAGTGGAGCAAACCGGAAACGAAGGATATCATCACTGAGCACATGAACGTGCAGCATGGTTTGGTTATCGGTATGACATACCACCAAATTGGCTTGCTGCTCCCAGCTGGTTAAGGTTCCGGGAAAGCGTTCTTGGGTTTGTACAGGTAGAGGAGGATTCATTTGGCAAATATCATGAATCTAGGTTGCAGTTGGAGACTTCTTGCAAGTAAATGGCCTTTTTTGTCCCTTGAAATTTAAAAAAGAGGCGCAGTAACGCTGGGCTACCGACACCTCTGCTTTTCCTCAAATATTGCTAAAAACAGTACTAACTACTTCTTCAAGGTGGCCAATAATCCGCATGAATTCAAGCAAAAAGGGGGCCTGGATCAACAAAAATTAGCGAAATCGATTACGTTAACCTTTTCGGAATCAAAGGTTTGCTAGAATGAGAATTATATTCTCAAATCGAGCCCATAACAGATGCTGTCTTAGCGTACCAGCATCAAAGAACCAGAGTATTCGAGGGGCTTTTCACCGATGACTGTGGTGCGTAAAAAATACGCATAAGCTCCCGTAGGAGCTTGACGGCCATTGGGTAAGCTTCCGTCCCAACCTTGGTCTTGAGAAGTAGAGCTGAAAATCAATTGCCCCCAGCGGTTGTAGATACGTAAATCAAACTGATCTACCCTCTCCCCCAACACGCGAAAGCGATCATTAATATCATCTCCATTGGGAGTAAAGGCATTGGGTACCCAAACTACTCCGTCTGAGGTGATGACAAAGGGGCCATAGGTAACAGAATCTACGCAACCGCCTTGGTTGTTAAACGCTTTTAGCTTGACAAAGAAGCTACCAGTGTCTTGGTACACATAAGTAGGGTTAGCAGCTACGGAACTATCCCCATTGCCAAAAGTCCAAAGGTAGGAATCGGCGCCAATACTAAGATTGGTGAACTCTACCACAGCTGAGCTCAGTACGATGGGAATATCGATGTCAGGAGCAAAGCTAAAATCAGCTTCAACATCGGTCACACTGGCTACTTCTCCGAAGTTTTGGCGGGCACAGCCATCTGCGTCTATTACCGTTACGTTGTATAGGCCCCCACTTAAGTCTGAGGCCAAGCGGGTACGCTGGATAGGGTTGCTGTCCCACTCGTAAGTAAAAGGTGGCCTTCCTCCATCGATTACCGCTAAGGCAGAGCCATCCGCTTGACCTTGGCAACTTTCATCGGTTATATCCACGCTTAATTCGAATCCCTCTTCATCACGAATGGTGATTTCTTGGCTGATCTCACAGTTGAAACTGTCGAGGACCATGATTTCGTAGGTGCCAGCTTTTAGCCCAGTGGCGGTAGAAGCCGTAATGGCAGGGGTGGTAGACCACCGATAACGATACGGCAGGGTCCCTCCGGTAACCTCTACGGTCGCCTGCCCGATTCGCAAATCGCAATAATTATCCTCCTTGTTGGTGACTTGTAAGGTCAGGGGATCATTGCCGGGTACCGCAAAATCTGCCTGCTGTAGGCAGGAGTCTGCTCCAATTACCGTAACCCGATATTGCTCTCCAGGTGCGGTTTGATTCAGGTTATAGGCAAACAAGGACGTATCATTGAACTGACCTGGAGACGTAAACCAGATGACTTGATAGGGGGCGGTTCCCCGCTCAATGTTTACCCGCACTATCCCTTCTCCGAGCCCACAATTGTCCTCTTGCAAAACTTCGGTAGTGAAAATAGGACCAGGTTCACTGGTCACCGCAATTTGGGCGTCGGCAGTACACCCATTGTCATCTGTAATGGTCAAGTTGTAGATATCTGCCCGTGCGCCTATGAGACTATCATTGGTAGAGCCATCGCTCCAAAGGTACTGGTACGGTGCCACCCCCCCTCGTGGAAGTGCCACCACTAATCCGTCATCGGTGGTACACCCTACGGTGGGAAACATCTCAAAATTGGCCAAGAAGGTATCTGGTTGACCGATGTTGACCAAGCCATTAAAGAAGCAACCGCCTGTAGGGCCTCCATCAAGGTCTGTGACCCTGACCCGATAGTTTCCAGCGGGAATGTTGGCCAGTACGGAGTCAGTACCTAGAACAGTCGTATCTCCTATGAGGGTCCAAGTAAAGGAATAGTTCCCATTGTTACCGCCTGTGGCTAGGGCTGATGCCCTACCCGTACTTTCTCCAAAGCAAAATACATCGTCACGGAATAGGTCTACGTCGAAATTGTTATCGGTGGAAGCTACGGTAGTGGCCACGTTGCGAGCGCAACCTCGGCTATCGGTCACTCGAACAGTATAGCTACCTGCGCTGAGGTTGGTGACTGAGGGAGCGTTGCCACCGCCAGCGGCGCTGTCCCACTCAAAGGTGTAAGGCGAAACTCCTCCGCCAATTTGATTGATGTCAATAATCGCCGAACCATTGGGGGCTCCACAGGTGTCCGGGGTGGTAGAAATAGGGACAGTCAGGGGGTTAATGGACCCTACGATGTAGGTGCGTTGATCGCTGCATCCATTAGCGTCCATTACGGTCACTGCATACTGACCGCTGGTTAGGCCCGTGGCAATAGAGTCATTTAGGCTGCTGTCGTGGGCCCAAGTATACGTAAAAGGGCCTGTTCCATCGTGGTTGAGGGTGATGCTACCAGCACCTTGGGCGCAGGTATCTGCGACTATTTGAGGCTGACTAAGGGTAAGACAGGTAATCTTATCTAACTCAGTAGATCTTAATACGAGAGGATTCCCCCAAGAAAGCGACCAGCCGAGGCAGCTCAACACGATGAGGCACAGAAAACGGGTAGAGATATTCATGATTTGATGCACGCCAAAATTTGATGCTTGAAAGGGAGAAATTTTCCCAATTCTATATGTAGTAAGGGCAGAATTCCCCTATATTTATCCAAAACCAATCATAAACCGACCGACTGATCATGTCCTTTCCACTCGAGTCTGATCGCATTGAATCCGTTCTGCAGTCCAATTATATCGGACACTTAGCTTGTTGCTTGGATGACAAGCCTTATGTGGTTCCCATCACTTATTACTACGATGCGGCCCAAAATAGCTTGGTATGCTATACCGCTGAGGGTCACAAGGTAGATATCATGCGACAAAATCCCCAGGTTTGCGTGGAGGTTTCTGAGGTGGATGATCTCAGCCACTGGCGATCCGTAATCCTCGAGGGACGCTTTGAAGAAATGACTGGGCGAGATTCGATCGATGTGCTTCAGGCTCTTATCCGAAACTTGGAGCCCATGATTAACCAGGAAGGCAAACAACATGTAGAGCGGATCAGAGAAATGGCCCGTGCTACAGAAACCAGTCCTAAAGTTACTTATCGCATCCACATTGACCACAAAAGCGGTCGCTACGAAGCCGGTAATCCTAAGCTAGATATCTAGGTCGGGATAAAAGGACGGTGAAAAACGGTAAATGGGGTAAGGAGCATTGTTTTGCCTTGATCTCTTTCCCATACCCCATACCCCATACCCCCAGACTTCTTATGCCTCCCCGCTTATTTGAC
>CAZFPQ010000055.1:0-32521 GCA_964521065.1 uncultured Bacteroidia bacterium
ACCCCAGTATTGGAATTTTGGTACCACATGCACGGAGTCAACATGGGAACCCTATCGGTCAACATCATTGAAACCGATGGTACCTCCACTACAGTATGGTCTCTCTCGGGTGAGCAGCAGCCTAATCAGGGTGATCCCTGGCGCTTCGCTTTTGTGAACCTAGGTGCTTTTGCCAATGACACCATTCAGCTAGAGTTTGTAGGTCTCAGAGGATCAAGTTTCCAAACGGATATGTCGATCGACGATATCTATGTTGGGCCGCCTACCTCCACCGATTTAGCTGCCTTGAGCATCATTTCTCCCGCCGCTCCTGGCTGTCTAGATTCCATGATGACTGTAGATGTACAGGTATTGAGCCAGGGTCAAGCGATCAACTTTGCTACCACCAACCTGACGGTTACCGCGGAGTTGGCCGGTGTTACCGGTCCTGCTTTGTTTGACACCGTGTTGACTTCTGGAACTTTAGGAGTGGGTGATACACTCGATCTGACACTGAACGGATTGGCCAATCTAGGTGCGCCTGGCAACTACAGCATTGAGCTATCTGCCTTGCTAGCGGGTGGCGACGACCTGTCTGATAACGACTCCATCATCGTATTCTACCAGAAAGTAGATACCGTATCTACGCCGATTGGGCCTGTTACCTTTGCCGGATATACCGGAGGCAACTTGCCCACCGCTTGGCCTGGATGGGATGAAGGAAATGGGGTTGATGTGCCTCTGCTAGGGGCGACCAGTTCTTGGTTCCGAGATGACTTTGCCAATATCATTGGGGGTCCTAACGGAGATGCTGCCCGTTTCAACTTTGGCTTTGGACAAGAGCACAACTGGATTGTCAGCCCGCCATTCATCCCAGAAAACCTTGATGTGCTTACTTGGGATATGGCCTTGACCGACGGATTTGCTACTGCTCCTGCCAACTTGGGAGCGGATGACCGCTTCTTGGTGATGGTGACCACCGATTGTGGGGCCAGCTATCAGCCACTGCGTGAGTACAACAGTACGTCTATCATTAGCAATGTCGGTCAGCAAGAGTTGATTCAAATCGGGCAGTTTGCCGGACAGGAAATTCGCGTCGCGTTTTACGCCATCGAAGGTCCAGATACTGGTTTCGACACCGACTTGTTCATCGATAACATCCTGATCGAACCTGGTTTCATGCTTGATGCTCAATTGCTGACTAGCATATCTCCTGTGGATGGCTCCTGTGGTGATTCCGCAGTCATGGGGCAGATCATTGTTCGCAACGGTGGGGTAGATACTTTGATGAACCTACCTGTCGAAGTGACCATAGATGCACCTGGAGGTACCACTGTGCTGAACGAGACCTTAGCTGGTCCTGTGGCATTAGGTGAAAGCGATACCTTGACCTTCGGTCCTATCGATACCTATCAAGGAGGAATGTTTACCATCACGGCTATTGCAGGCCTAGTAGGAGACGAAGATATGACCAATGATACCTTGGTGGAGGTCTTTAACTTCTTCAATGCGGCTCCACCAAACGTAGCTGCAGTAGGCCAATTCTGCCCAGGGGACTCAGTTCTGTTAGTAGTAACGGACACCAACCTGATTGCAGGAGAAGTTCACGCGTGGTTTGATTCCACAGGAGGACAGGCCATTGCGGTAGGTGATAGCTTCCAGACTCCTCCGCTCACGGATCCTCAGACCTATTACGTGAGACGCGCAGCAAGTGTGATCTCGGTAGGTCCCGCAGACAATACTTTTGGAGGCGGTAGCATTTTTGCTCCTGGTAGCCTAGGGGTACAAGGATTGTACGTCCGCGTAGATCAGCCTACTACCGTGGCCTCTGTCGCGGTATATCCTGAGGCCGCAGGTGATGTGGTCTTCCAGGTATTGGACTCTGCGACCAATTCAGTCGTAGCCACTGTCGGTCCTTTCGCGGTGACTACTCCGAATGTGAAAACGGTGATCCCTGTAAATATCACCCTGCAACCGGGCAGTTACCAGGTAAATGGAGAAGGTGGAACGACAGGACTATTCAGGAACTTCGATTCAGCGGTATATCCGTACTCGATACCTGGGGTGATTTCCATTATCGGCAACACCTTCGACCCTGCTTACTATTACTTCTTCTATGACTGGCAGATCGTCACTACTGGAATCCCACTTTGGGAGGATTCTTTAACCCGCTGTGACAATCCACCTACTCAGATAGATCTGATTCCTTCGGTAACCGATGCTAGTTTCAACGTCGACAGCCTAGGAGATCTATTTGTAGGTCTAGAAGATGCCTCGAACAACGCGGACTCCGTATTGTACGACTTTGGTGATTCGACCACTAGTACCGATCCGAATGCAACCCACATGTACGCGGATACGGGAACCTATACCATTACCCAGATTGCCTATGGCTTCTGTAACAATGACACGGTCACTACCGAAGTGACGATCACGTGTACTGAGGCCATTGCACTGTTTACCACGGAGATTGTTCCCGATTCTAATGGTGTGACCTTGCGCTTTGTGAGCCAAGCCCAAAATGCAGACTCTGTTCTGTTTGACTTTGGCAACGGCATCACGACCACCGCTACCGATACCACCATTGACTTCCAGTTCACCGGGAACTATACCTTCTGTATGACGGCCTACAACATCTGTGGCGAGGTGCAAACTTGTGAGGAGGTATTCTTGCAAAACACTGGCATCGCAGACTTGATTGACGGCGGCAGCATCAGGGTATTCCCTAACCCAACTGAGGGTGAGTTTACCTTGGGTATGAATGTGATGAAGGCTGGCGACATTGAGGTAGAAGTAGTCGATGTGAGGGGACGTTCGGTACACCGTTCGAACTTTACAGTCGGCGCTGGTGCCTTTGAGCAGCGCTTTGATTTGCAAGATCGCCTGAGTGAAGGCTTCTACTTGGTAAAAGTGATTGCGGGTGATCAATTGATCATGCGTAAGATTCAGGTAGAATAGATATTTTGATTCCATAAAATAGAATCAAGCCAATTAGCGGCCCCAGCTTACCTGGGGTCGCTGCTTTTTTATACAAATGGATTTCTCTCTTTTGGGAATCCAGACCAATCTCGGTAGATTGATGATTAACAATTTTTCAATTCATTATTACCTGCTTAATCCAATCAACCCATGAGAAAATGCTACTCGCTGGTTTGGCTGCTGCTGAGCCTAATTCCTATTGCAGGAATGGCTCAGGGCTATCAAACCGCTTTTGTGACGGGACAAGGAAACCCTGGTGGCGTTACCGCGTCAGATTCGGAAACCAGTGGCTGGACTACCGCCTATTCAGGTGCCCAGACGTCAAATTCCTACAGTGATGTGATTCCTATTCCGTTCACATTTAAGTTTTTTGGTAACACCGTGACCCATCTCAAGGCAGCACCTAACGGATTCGTTACCTTTGACACGACTGCTACTGCTTTGCCTGACAATGACGCAGCCTTGCCTACGGCGACCTTACCCGATCAATCCATCGCGGCCTTTTGGGATGATTTCCAATCGACTGCTTCTGGCGACATCATTCGCTACAAAGTCTTCAGTACCAATACCGGGAATCAACTCTGGATCAAATGGCACTCCATGACCGTCGGTACGGCCAGTTTTGCCTACTTTGCCTTGGTATTAGAGGAAGGCAGCAGCAACATCTACGTGGTAGACATGTGGAGCTCGGGCGCCAGCGCTGATGCGCGGGTGGGACTACAAGATGACATCAACACTTCGGTCATTGCAGACAACAATGCCTCCCTTGCCAACAATTCCTCTTCGGTTTCCAACAATGAGTATTGGGAGTTTAATCCCATTGTAAACGGAGTGGATGTTCGCGTACTAGGAGTAGAAGTCTCAGATCTTGCCCAGAATGGCTGTGGTGGGAACATGGAATCGGTGATGGTAACGGTCACCAACAACGGTAACCAGAGCACCTCGGGACTTTTGGGTACCTTCTCGCTTAACGGAGCTTTGCCGACCTTTTTCGAAAATATACCCGGCACCCTGAATCCAGGGGATACCCTCTCCTACACCTTTACCCAAGCTACAGCAGATCTTTCTGCGATAGGAAGTAATTCCATTACAGGGATCGTGAGTGCGGTAGGAGATGTGTGTATTGAAAACGATAGCCTGACCTTGGGTGTACTTACCGAGGCAGGCTTGACTGTGCCCATTCCCACGGTGGACTTCTCCACCTATACCAGTTCTAACCTCCCTACCGCCGCTCCTGGTTGGTTTGAGGCTGATGGGTTCGGCGTGCCAGATTCTGGATCTTCCAGTTGGATACGAGATGATTTCATCAACGATGTCAACCATCCTAACGGTAGATCCGCCCGGATCAACCTGTTTACTGACAACCGAGAGGAATGGATTGTCAGCCCCAAAATCACCTTGGGAGCCCAATCTTTCCTTCGATTTGATCTGGCTTTAACGGACTTTAGCACAGGAGCCGTAGATAATTTTGGATCAGATGACTACCTGGAAGTACTGATTTCCAATGACTGTGGCGTCAGCTATACCCCGCTGATGCGCTATGATTCTACCTCTGCGGTAAGCAATCTGGGCCAGACAGAGCTAATATCTCTGAGTGCTTATGGAGGACAAGACGTCATCATTGGTTTCTTTGCTACGGATGGCTCTTTCGATGACAACGAAGATTACAACGTCTACATTGACAATATCCAGGTTGCCAATCCTTCTTTGGTAGAAGTGGGGCCGACCGCGTTAAGCGTTTCTAGCTCCTTTTGCTTTAGCAACATGGAGACGGTCGAAGCCAATATTCAAAACTTTAATCCAACAGCGCTAGACTTTAGCGTCGAACCAGTTATCTGGGTTCTAGACATTGCGGGACCGACTAATGGCAGCTTTACAGATACCATCGAGACAGGAACTCTGGCCTCAGGATCCTCTTTGCCTTTAACCCTGACCAACATGGCAGACTTTGCCCAGTCAGGAACTTATGACCTTACGCTTTACACCAGCAACCCCAATGATGGGGATCCTACCAACGATACGACTACTCTCACCGTCACGGTTAACAATCAAGTTGCGCCTTACTTTGAGAACTTTGACGGCTTTACCGTGTCTACGGGCTTCAATGGCGGTTGGGAACGCAGCAATACCTCCGGTTTCCGTTGGTTGGTTGACAACAATTCGACGACCTCCTCCAACACGGGACCTGGGCAAGACCACACCTCAGGAAGCGGGAACTATGTTTTTACTGAGGCTACTAGTGGATCCCAGGATGATAGCACCTTTTTGGTTTCTCCTTGTATCGACCTCTCCTCTATTGCGAGCCCTACCATGAGTTTTTGGTATCACATGTACGGAGAGGACATGGGTACCCTGGAAGCCTTGATCTTCACCAGTACAGACACTACCTCTGTATTTTCCATTAGTGGAGAGCAGGATACGCTAGAAGCCCCAGCCGATCCATGGAATAACCAAGTGGTAGACCTCTCAGCTTTTGCTGGACAGACCGTTAGGGTGGCCTTCTTAGGAGTAAAAGGGGTTGACTTTGAAGGTGACATGGGGGTAGATGACCTCTTTATTTTCGAGGCTACTGGCAAAGATGTCGTAGCGCTTGATGGGGCGGTTCCTAGCTCGGCTTGTTTTATCGATGTAGACAGCACGGTGAGCTATCGCCTGGTGAATTCGGCGAACCAGCTAGATCTAGCCTTAGACACAGTATTCGTGACGATAACGGTTCAGGGCCCTGGCGGAGCGCAAGTAATCACTGACACCTTGGGCAGTGGCATCTTTGCGGCAGGTGATACCTTGAGTTCTTCTGCCAAGTTTGACTTTACCGCAGCAGGATTTTACGATGTGTCTCTGAGTGTGAGCTTGGATGGAGATCAAAATCCTTTCAACAATGACCTGGGCAACTTAGGCCAAGTACAAAGCATTCCCATCTATGGAATGCCCTATGCCGAAGACTTTGATGGATTTACCCCTTCTGTCAATGACAGCGACCCAGGCGTAATAGGCGACGATTGGCGTCGAAATAGGACTGAGCCGCTTGCTTGGTATCCTAATGACAATGGAACCCCCTCTTCTGGCACAGGGCCAGACGATGACAATGGGGGTGGTGGCAACTACATGTACACCGAAGCCTCCTCTCCTGCAGGGGCAGGTGATGTCGCCATTTTTACCACTCCTTGTATTGACCTGAGTACGTCAACTACCCCCGCATTGGAATTCTTCTATCACCTACATGGTGACGACATGGGCAGCCTGGAGGTGGTTGCACGTAACCGTGCTGGGGCTAGCCAAACCGTATTCTTCATCTTTGGGGAACAACAAGGAGATGACAGCGATGCATATACCCGCGTGTTAGCCAATCTCTCAGCCTTTGTTGGGGATACCATAGAAATAGACTTCATAGGGACCTATGGCAGCGGCTTTGAAGGGGATATGGCCATAGATGACGTGAGTGTGATAGAGCCCTCAGGTACGAGTGTCAGCATGACCGCTTTCACAGACTTAGACGAATGCTTGGGGTCTGCTGATACCTTGAAGGTAGTGGTTGAAAACTTAGGGGGGCCACTTGACCTAAGCATGGATACCCTCTTCTTAGCTGCTACCGTGACTGGCCCGACTGGTGCCATAAATCTCATTGATACCTTGGCTTCTGGTAACTTGCCTACTTTTGGCTCGGTAACCTTTGCCTTTGATCAAACCGTGGATTTCAGTGCAGTAGGAAACTATGACGTAGAGGCAAATGTAACCCTTGACGGAGATGGCGACGCCAGTGATGATACCTTGCTGACGACCGTGGCTCAGTTGCCTCTGACCAGTTTACCGGTTGGACCAGTTGATTTCACAGGATTTACAGGGACCAATCTTACCAGCTTATTCCCAGGCTGGTATGAAGCGACGGGAGAGTTACTGCCTCCAGATACGACATCCAATAGTGATTGGGATGATGATGATTTTGGCAATGATCCCAACAGTCCCAATGGAACAGCCGCTAGGGTCAACCTATTCAACGTCGGAACCAACGCTTGGCTGATTGGTCCTCGCTTTACGGCTGACTCTGTAAGTTTGCTCACCTTTGATCTGGCATTGACCACCTTTAGCGGGACTAACCCTGCCAACCTTGGTTCCGATGATTTCTTTGTCATAGGTGTGTCCGCTGACTGTGGAAACTCATATGTTCCCATCAAGCTATTCGATGCGGGTACTCCAATCAGCAACATCGGCCAGAAGGAGTACATTGACCTCACTGGTTTTGATGGAGAAGATTTATTGGTGGCCTTCTTTGCTACCGAGGGAAGCATAGACGATCCCGGAGATGTGAACGTCTACGTAGACAACATTTTGGTTGAGCAAGGCGATACCTTAAACGGAGCCTTGGTCGAGTTGGTGGAACCAGATGGAACTACTGAGTGTGGAGATTCCATGTCTATGGGGGAAGTCATCGTGACCAACCTCGGTCTATCCCCCTTGACCAATCCTAGCGTTTCAGTTTCGATTGACGGCCCCGTAACTAGTACCTTGCTTCAGGCTAGCCTCAATGGCACCTTGGCCATCGGTGAATCAGATACCATCAGCTTTGGACCATTCAATACCTATGAAGGAGGCAATTTTGATATTACCGTTGCTCTAGAGCAAATCAATGATCAAGATCGCAGCAATGATACCTTGATGGCTAGCGTGTTCTACCGCAGCGTAGCTCCACCGAGCTTTATGGCTGTACCCGACGTGTGTGAGGGAGATTCGGTAACCCTGATGGCAGCGGACACCCTCTTCCCAAGCACGGATTTCGTTTGGTTGGCTAGCGATGGCATCACCCAGCTAGGCACGGGAATGAGCTACAATACCGGTCCTTTGACGGATACCAGCACTTTCTTCTTGCAGCGAATTGCTACAGGAGGGGATGGCTGTACCTCTGATCCTGCTGAGATTACGGTAGATACCCGTCCACTTACCATGGCAGGCTTTGCCATAGACAGCACCGGTGACCTCTTTGCTGATTTCTCAGATGCATCTCTCAATGCGGACTCTGTCCTATACTTCTTCGGAGATGGAGACAGCAGCAGTATGGCCAGTCCAAGTCATACATATGCTGATACCGGGACTTACGTGGTACAGCAGATCGCTTTTGGCTTCTGTGGCAATGATACCTCAGAGTTGAGTGTGACCATTACTTGTAATTTGGCCGTGGCGAGTTTTGATGCTACCGTCCTACCTGATTCCAATGGGGTGACAGTTTCCTTCACCAGTACTGCAGCGGGAGCCGACTCGGTTAAGTTTGACTTTGGTAACAACGTTACCAGTACGAGTGATACTACCATAGACTTCCAGTTTACTGGGGAGTATACAGTGACCATGGTTTCATTCAACTTGTGTGGATCGGATACCACTACCCAGGTGCTAAATCTTCAAAACACCTCTATCGCAGGTGCCCTGCTCGAAAGCAGTGTGAAGCTTTATCCTAATCCTAGTGATGGAGAATTCTTCCTCAGCCTCAGCCTACAGCGTCAGGCGGATTTGAAGGTTGAATTGCTAGATGCACGAGGACGGGTGGTTCTAAGCGAGGCCGTAGGGCAACGCATGGGAGCCGTGGAACTCAAGCTCAATGCGGACGAGCTCAGCGAGGGCTTGTACTTGGTCAAAATTCAGGCTGACGAGCAAAGTTTGATTCGTAAGCTGAGAATTGAATAAGAAGACTTATCCTGATTAGAATTCAAGACTTGATAGCCCCTGCCAAATTGGTGGGGGCTTTTTAGGTACTTGGACAGAAGAAATCGAGGTATGGTCTACGGAGCTATGGTTATCAAAATGAATAATTGCCACCACATACCCCTTACTCCCGTACCCCGATTAGCGTTTTTCCTATGTCCGCTTACTTAATAGATGGAGAGTTGTGTGACAGTAACTGTCGTTTTTGCCGCTGCTTGGTTTGACAATTTATTATCTTGACCTAAGCGCCCCAAAGAGATGTAAATCATGATTGTTTTGTAACCTCTTATCCTATGGCTAGCCTTAAGACCCAACCTACAGATGTCGATGTAGAAGTGTTCCTACAAAGCATCGAGCACCCTACACGCAGAGCGGATGGATTTCGCTTACTCGAAATATTCAAAGAAATCACGGGTGAGGAGCCCGTGATGTGGGGCCCAAGTATAGTGGGGTTCGGCCAATACCATTACATGTATGAGAGTGGTCGCGAAGGAGACATGTTGATGACCGGTTTTTCCCCTCGCAAGCAAAACCTCTCCCTGTACATCATGCCAGGCTTCGAGCGATTCGAAGAAAAACTCGGGCAATTGGGTAAGCACAAATCCAGTAAAGCCTGTCTGTATATCAACAAGTTGGCAGACGTAGACGAGGCCGTGTTGCGCGAAATCATCACCGATGTAGTCGCTTACATGCGGGAAAAGTATGCTTGATCACTCCTCGAAGACCAAGGATACCTCATCATCCAAAGGATGACTTTGGCAGGTCAGGATATACCCTTCATCTATTTCCTGTTGACTAAGGGCATCGGTGCGGTCCATGTAGACCTTGCCTTGGGTCAGCCTTGCCAAGCAACTGGTGCATATTCCGCCTTGACAAGCATAAGGAGGATCTAAATCAGCCTGAATGGCCGCATCCAAAATGCTCTCTTCAGGATCTACGTTGAGCTCAGTGACTTCTCCCCTTAGGGTGATTGATACCCGCTGTGAGCTGATCTCTGGTCGCTTAGAGAGGGGAACCGGGACAGACTCTTGGGATTGCTCAAGCAGGGTTTCTACGGGGATGTGAAAGAGCTCTCGATGTACTTCGTTGAAGTTGACGGCATGCTTGTCAAGCGCTGCTTCTGCCGCTTCCATCAAACCAGGAGGGCCACATAGGAAATACACCTTGGGCAACTCACTTCGCATGAAAACTTCTGAAACCAAGTCATAAATCCGCTCTTGAGTCAACCTCCCTCGATACCCTTTCCAGTCTGATTCTGGCTGGGAAAGACTGTGTAGTACGTGCAAACGGGCAGGGTACTGCTTAGATAATGCTGCTAGGTCCTCGCGAAACATGATGCTTTCTCGGTTGCGGTTTCCATACCAGAGGCTGACTTCGCTTTGAGGCTCGTGGTGAAGAATGGTTCGCAGCATAGAAAACAATGGGGTTATTCCGCTTCCTGCTCCGATGAGAAAGTAGTGCCGGGGACGCTGTGCCTTGGGGGAAATGGAAAAATTCCCCGTTGGAGCCATGCTCTCCATGAAATCTCCGACTTTCAAGTTGTCTGCTAGGTAGTTAGATACCAAGCCATTGGGTTCGCGTTTGATGCTGATTTGTAAGGCATCGTCTAGCCCAGGAGCACTGCTGAGGGAATAAGCCCGGCGATGTGCTGCGCCGTCGATCTGAACTCTTAAGGTGAGGTATTGGCCAGCCAAATAATTGATGGGAGGCTCGGTAGGGCGAAATCGAATAGAATAAGCCTCTTTGGTTTCGGGGATAATGGCCTCTACCATCAAGGTGTGGAAATCAAACTTGGACATATGGCGATAGAAATACGATATCGGATGGATAGGGAGAATAAAAGGACTTAGGATCTGCAATATTGTTTTTGCCAAGCAAAGACGAACGAAAAATTTGCTTTTCAAGCCCTAACTTTGTGGCCAACTTTCGAATACCCTCATCCTATGGCAATTACCATCGGCGTTCGCCGCGAAGACCTCAACAAGAGAGGTGAGCAACGGGTCGCAATCACTCCTCTACAAGTGGCAGACCTTACCCAAGCAGGCCATCAGGTCCTGATCCAACCAGGGATTCACCCTCAAAGTGGAGATAATAAACGAGCTTTTTCAGATTTAGGTTATCAGGAGGCCGGAGCCGAGATTCGTGAAGATTTGAGCCAGGCTCAGCTGATTTTTGGCTTGAAGGAGGTCAAGGTGGACCAGCTTGAGCCTAAAAAGACCTACCTATTCTTTTCCCACACCCACAAAGGCCAGGTGAAGAACCGCCCTCTGCTGAAGGCCATGATGGAAAAGGGCATTACGCTTTTGGACTATGAGTTGATCACCAACTCAGAGAAACAGCGTCTGCTCACGGCTTTTACCTACTTTGCTGGGTACGCGGGCATGACCGATAGCTTGTGGACTTTGGGAGAACGATTGGCTAGGAAGGGAGTCCAGCATCCCATGCAAAAGGTTCCTCAGTCAATTCAGGCCCGTACTTTGGAAGAAGTCAAAGATATCTTACGGTCAGTGGGGGAAGAAATCAAAAAGAGCGGAACCCCTGCTGATTTGCCCCCTTTGATCACTGGCTTTCTTGGCAATGGAAAGACCAGTACCGGAGCTCAAGAAATGTATGACCTTTTACCCGTAAAAGAAATTGGTCTAGAAGAGTTAGCAGACACCTTCCACCATGGAAGCCGCAAACAGGTATATAAATTGGTGATGAAGGTCGCTGATATGTTCAAGCTCAAAGCCGATTCCCCCTACCAGGGTGAGCAGTGGGATGCGAGACAATTTTATCAGATTTACCGTCGAGAACCCCAGCACTTTGAGAGCAACTTGGATCGGGTATTTCCCTTTTGTACCGTGTTGATGAACTGCATTACCTGGTCTCCAGAATATCCTCGGCTCCTCAGCCGAGATATGGCAGAAGCTTGGTCTCAGACATCTTCAACTTTAGAGGTAATTGGAGACATTACCTGTGATCCAGAGGGATCTATCGAGTTTTCTCAGGAAACCTGGATTGACCAGCCGGTGTTTGTCTATGATCCACTTAGTCGGCAAAGTCATTTGGGCTTTGATGGTGAAGGCATTGCCGTGATGGCAGTCACCAACTTGCCCTGTGAGTTTTCAGCTGATGCTTCGAGCCGCTTTGCGGGAGAATTGAGTGGGCTCCACACCGCCTTGGCGAGTGCAGACTGGGAGGCTACATCTCTGGCAGAATCTGGATTGCCCCCGGCCCTAAGTGCGGCGACCATCCTGTGGCGAGGTGAGCTAACGGATGCTTTTGCTTACATGGAAGAATTTGTGCCCGCCGAAAAGAGCTGAACAGCTTCTAACCTGGACTTTGGCCAAAATACTGATCTTAACCAATAGTGGTGTCGCCTTTCCGATAAACCGGAATCTTCGAGCCGCGGGCCTTACTTTTTTTGAAAAAAATAAGCATCCCGACTCGTCGGGACGGCATTCCAGGCCTACCCACTCGGCCGCCCCTGTCCACCGAATGCCGACCAACGCCGCCTCAAGCTCACCTTAGGCTACCCCAACCCCAGCCTCGAATTAATCAACATGAGCCTAAACTTATGAAGGTGAATAATTAAAAATAAGCGGTTACAAGTCATCAGGAGGGATCTTTATTCATCTCAAAATGGCCAAAGTCCAGCTAACTCGTGACCGGGCTTTGGTAACGTATTTCCTCTACATAGGCTAAAATCTCATCGGGAATGAGGCCTTGAACCTTGCCGCGGTGCTTGATGACTTCCCTGACAATGGTCGATGAAATCATAGCGGTTTGAGGACTGCTAAGTAGGTGAACGGTCTCCAGGCTGGGGTCCATGTGTTTGTTGATCAGCTCGATGGGTTGTTCGTAGCGCAAATCCTGAGGAGAACGAAGCCCCCTGAGTAGAAATTTTGCCCCTTGCTCTTTGGCGAAATCCACAGTGAGGCCATCATAAGCAGCTACTTTTACCCCCTTTTGGCCTTGGAAGCATAGGTGTAGCATTTCCAGTCGTTCATCCAAAGAAAATAGATAGCGCTTTTGGCTGTTCACCCCAATGGCCACTATGATTTCATCGAAGATGGCGAGTCCACGCTGGACGATCTCAATATGTCCCTGGGTAATGGGGTCAAAGGAACCTGGAAAAATCGCTTTTCTCATAGTCTTATATGTTTTGATAAGGCCGCCTAGTTAGGAAGGGAGAGAAGATCGCCTGCCGATTCAACAACAAGATTGTTTTTAGTGGATTGTCGGTCTAATCGGGTCTATTTTGAAGCTTCGTGGTCCTGACAAAAGGGAAGATTAGAGCTAGTGGTGTCTTGGTGAGGCCATTGCCCATTGAAAATAGCCAATTAATTGCGGCTTTAAAATAGGGTTTTCACGAACTGTTTTCCTGGTTTGGGGGAAGAATCAAGGTGGAGATTGAGGGAGGGTGAAAAAACTCAGGGTAGAGGATCCATAATCTCTTCGATTTTGGAAGCCAGAGATGGAAGAGAAATCTAATTGCGGGGTATGTTCCGCCACCATTACCCCATCGGGCTCCAAAGCTTCTCGCTCTAATATTTGTTGGATCATCGTTGCTTGATCTGCCATTCCGTAGGGAGGATCAAGGAAGATAATGTCGAATCGTTGTGCTAAGCGAGCGATATAACGCCTGACCTCTGACTTGACTACGGTAATATGGTTGGCTCCAAGGCTACGAGCGGCTGATTTGATGGCCCCTACACAGCGTGGGTGCTGATCGACGGCTACCACCTCCGCGGCTCCCCATGAGGCAAACTCAAGACTCACGTTTCCGGTCCCGGCAAATAGATCCAGTACCCGAGCACCCGATAGCCCGATCCGGTGCTCCAAAGCGTTGAAAAGGGCTTCTTTTACCCGGTTGGTGGTTGGCCTGACCGGGAGTCCCTTTGGAGGATGGAGGACCCTGCCCCCATAGATGCCACCGATGATGCGCATAGCCAACTTATAAAAATATCGAAATGCCTAACTCCATAGGAGGAAAAGGGGGATTGCGATACGCCTCCGAATCGATGGGGCGACGCGACGCGTTGGTAAAGTCATCCAACAATGAGGTGAGGCGGAATCGATAGTAGACCGCAGCCCACTTGTAACCAACCCTTCCAAATATACCATATTGCAAAGGCATCCATTCTGAGTCTAGCCGCTGCAGGCCTCTTTCGGTAAAAACCACACTCAGGTCATTTCCATCTGGATAGCGTCGCTTGTAGTTTCCTGATAATAGATAGCCGACGAACCCACCAGCTTCGACAAATAGCTCAGAATCTCCATCTTCATCTTTGGTAATGTTAACAAACACGCTGATGGGTAGCTCTAAGTAGGTGAGCAAGTGCCGCTCTCGCTCCAAGCTCAATCCCAGGGAATCCTCAATGGTAGGAAAAGTTTTTAGATCGTTTTGGTTGTAGGCCAGCCGTGTCCAAGTAATGCCTGGTGAAAGCCTAAAACCAACCAAGTGCCCTGGTAGGTGAATTTTAAATCCTCCCTGCAACTGATAGGTGCCAGACCCAAGCCCATTGATGGGTACGGAATCAAGGGAAGTGGCCCCCAGCATGAGTCCTCTGGTAAAAACCAAATTAAACCGTTTGGCCTCTTCATAACTAGGAGGACGCCCCTGTTGCTCTTGCTCAAAGGACTCAAAGCGACTGGTATCAACAGAGGTCGTATCTATTTGGGCTTGCACAGAATGCATTCCTATTCCAAAAACCAAGCAGAGCATGCTCGAAAGAGATATGCGTAGGATGGGAAGGTTTATGGTGGTGAAAACTTTTTTCATTGAATTCATAGAAAAGTCAAATAATCTTATCCTAACCTATAGATTTTGCGTAAGTCCTTGTTTTGATTGACAGTCCTTTTGTCTAACATTGGTAGGAGTTAAAAAGAAGGCTGCCCATCAAGACTGATCCTCGGTAACGCAATAACTATGAGCCAATTTAACATACGGGTGTACGGTATTTATGTAAAAGAGGCGAAATTACTGGTGACAGATGAAATTCGCTTCGGGATTAAAATGACCAAACTGCCGGGGGGAGGACTTAAGTTTGGTGAAGGGCTCGCTAATTGTCTCAAGCGGGAGTGGATGGAGGAACTGAATGCGCCGATTGAAGTGGGTGACATTTTCTATGTAAATCCTTTTTTACAAAAATCCGCTTTTGACAAAGCTGATGAAGTCATGGCTCTGTATTTCTGGGTAACTCCCACCGAGCCCTTACAGGTGACCTTTACCCGTAAGCCCATGGACTTTGTCGATGGGCGAGACGACCAGCAGGTCTTTCGATGGGTCCCTCTTCGAGATCTTCGTCCTCGAGATTTTACGTTTCCGGTGGACCAATCTTTGGTCCCGAAACTAAGAAAAGCCCTTTTGCCGGGCAAAACTCCCTAAACCTCACCATGTCTCGATTACTCAAGGCCTACTTGGCCTCATTTAGTGGCCTCTCTCGTGAAGTGTGGCTGCTGTCCTTGGTGATGCTGATCAACCGCAGTGGAACCATGGTGTTGCCCTTCTTGAGCCTGTACCTCACCTCTGAACTAGGTTTCACCTTGGCCCAGGCGGGTGGAGTGTTGAGTGCGTTTGGCTTGGGCGCCATTGTTGGATCCTGGTTAGGAGGACGTTTAACCGACCAGTTTGGTTATTACATCGTTCAAGCCTGTAGCCTGTTTCTGGGTGGAATCGCCTTTTTGATTCTGGGGGAGTTACAAACTGAAACATCCTGGTACATCGGGATTTTTCTAACCAGTGTAGTAGTGAGTACATTTCGCCCTGCAAATACCACGGCGATTGGGGTATATGCGGACCCTAAATTGGTGACTCGGTCTATTACCTTGAACCGACTGGCCATCAACTTGGGCTGGGCCATAGGACCTGCGGTAGCTGGCTGGTTGGCTCATTCAGTGGGCTATGAGGCCTTATTTTGGGTCAATTGTGCGTCCAACTTACTGGCTGCCTTCTTCTACCGATTCAATTTGTCCCCTCAAAAGCCGAATTCAGACTCTGGTTCTACTCCCAAGCAAATAAAAAAAGCCATCCCTAATCCTGAAGTGAAGGCAAGCGGGGTTTGGCAAAACCGGCCTTTCCTATTAGTGGTCTTTTTCCAGATGCTGGTCATGGTTGGATTTATGCAGGTTTTCTCTACCCTTCCCATTTACCTTGAGGAAGTATTGAGTTGGAACGAGGGGCAGATAGGATTGCTGCTAGGTCTAAATGGAATCTTGATTGTGATCATAGAAATGCCATTGGTGGCCTGGCTAGAAAAGCGCTACACGACCCTGCAGATGGTACGTTTAGGGACACTTTTCGTGGGAGGTGGTCTCTTTTGCTTGTTTGCTGGAGTGAACTGGGTAGGATTTGTTTGGATCTATGCCATCCTCATTACGATAGGGGAAATGGTCAATTTTCCTTTTGGCGAGACCTATGCTCTTTCCTTGGCCCAGCCACATAGCCGGGGTAGATATATGGGGGTGTATGGCCTTGCCTTTTCAGGTGCGTTTGTGATAGCCCCTTTGCTCGGCACCCGACTGGCGGAGCATGGGAGCTGGAACCTACTTTGGGGAATCATGGGGGTACTGAGCCTATTGGCCGCTTGGGGCATTGGGTGGATCAGCCGCCCGCCTGCAAAAAAGCTTGGATCTGACCCGCTGCCTGCTGGTGGGGATATAGTTCCCGCCGGAACTTCGGACTGAGTGGGACCCATTCATCAAATATCTGCACCGCAACTCGGTAGCGTGATTCTTCAGGGCCGCCTTGGCGGCTAAAATTAGCCTGCTCAACCCGCACCGATTTGACTTCAGCCAATGGAAAGCTTTGGTAGGACTCGGTTCGGAATCCTCGCTTGCTTTGCAAAATGAGCTTCCCCGCCTTGCGGTCTAATTTGGCGTGGACACTAAATGGAATCGTAATGAAAATGAGTAGCCCTGCCGCGGCAATGACGGCGCCCAGCCAGTAGGGAGTGCGGTACCAAGACTGGACCCCATATTCCCTCATCATGCCCAAGGTCAAGAGCAATCCCGCTAAGCCAATGGCCAAAGGGATTATTCGCCCCAAGCCATTTTTCTGCTCCAACACCAAGACCTGCTCACTCTGCTTGCTTATTTCCATGCCTGCAAATAAGGCATTTCTGTCAATAACTCCATTGATTGGCCCGCTCATTGTAAAAGCTGGCTCCGACTTTAATCTGTCCCGTTAGGGCGCCGGTGAAGTTGCTGTAGGCCGTGGTGTAAAAGACGCCAACCTTGATACGCTCTCGGGCAATGCGGATAGGGTGCTGGACACCAAAAAATACTTCCGTGTGCAAGACCTTATTTTCTTCAAGCAACAGGGTGCTGGCTCCGGCAGTGGCTTGCAGCAGGGTGCGCTTGATCAAAGGAATCTTATCGAGCAAGGCGCCTTCGAAGGAGTGGACATAGTGACCTGCAAAGAAGGCCTCTCGGGTATCAAAAGTTGGCCCCAGTAGCTGGAACATCTCGATGGGGTTGACAAAGATGAAGGGATCTGAGCCACGGAAAAATACGTGGTCGGTGAATTGGATGCTTTCAGCTCGAACGAAGCGACCAGCCTTGGCCCGCCAGCGGCTGGTGCCGATGCTGCCAATTTTTACTACCTGCTCGCCTTCTAAAGCCAAATAGTCATAATCAATAGAAGAACCAAAGACGTTAGGTAGGGCTTTTTTGTAATGAAGCGTGAACGTAGGCCAGCGACTACCTGTAACGATCTTGCGAAAGGGCTCCATGAAATACTTCTGTCCCGGGGTGTAACGCAGCTTGATGTCCACCAGCATCTCCTTGTATTCTGTGAAACTGCGTGGGGTATTGAAGGAACCAAACAATTCCTCTGACCACTGTGATAGGTTCAACGAATCAATGGGACTTCGGTCGGAGAAATCTAACCCCACATCCAAATAGAGACCATTTACCAGCTCTATGCTGTGGCCTGCACCGATGTAGGTTCTCCTGAGAAAATTGTTGCGGCCTATGATTGCGGTGATGGTGGTGTTCAGGGTGACAAAGTCGTAGAAATCTCCCCCTCGAACGTAGAAACTGCCAAACCGCTTGGGAGCGTAGGTGTACCTCACTCGAGCTCCGCCTTTAAAATCCTGATTAGCAAACCCGTAGTTCACCCTCCCCATCACTGAGATGGCTTTTTTATTTTCAAAAACCTTGGTAAAGCCAACCCGCAGTTGGTGTCGATAGCCGCCAACTCCTAGAGGTTGTATCTGGTCGGCAATGGGACCTATAAAATAGTAGAGCTTTCGCCTACGATCTTTAAACCTCATGCCCTCTAACACCACATCTTGCCAGGTAATTCGATTGTCAGCAGAATCCAGTTTATGCAAAAACTCAGCGCTGCTGCGATACGCGATGATGCTATCCTGGATGCCGATGAAGGCTTCTTCGTGAGATTGTAGCTCTACTGGGCGCAGACCGGCCCAGTAGCTAGAGTCTCGCTCGAAGGCTTCTTGATCAGTCCGTCTGACTTCGTTGTTAAAGAAACGTTTGGGAAAGATCACATCCAGTTCGAAGTCGCTGTGTAAGGCAACTGATTCGCCGATGTAGCGCTTCTTCCTTTCCCTTACCTCATAGTTGTAGGTCTCTTCGGTTAGGAGCCAACGTCCATCCTGGGTGGGTTCATAGTGATGCTCTAAGCGAAACTCATCAAAATGGCTCATGGTGGAGCGCATTACCTTAAGGGAAGCTTCCCGGATGGCCCAGTCGCCATCTACCACCACGATTTCCCCTGCGAAGTAGGGGCCATCTCGGTTGCGGGGGGCAATCTGGATGCGGTAGTGAACCTTGTTGTCTTGGTAAAAAGTCTCGTTGAGCTTGAAGGCATAAATGATCCGCCAGAGGTTGCTATTCAAGGGAGACACCAAAGGACGGTCACTCAAAGTCGGTACGCTGATCAGGTTTTCATAGAAATTAAAATCAGCCTGAGATACGTCGAGGTAAAAGAGGTATGGATCGTTGAGTTCGCTGCTGTAGCTAGACCCGATGCCATCTAAGCTAAGGCCCACTTGTCGGCTGCGCGAAGGAGAATAGAATCGATAGCCTTCGACGATGGATTTGTATTTACCCGGCTGCTGAAAATGGGTCTGAGATTGAGACTCGATCAGCTTGACCAGCTTAGGCGTATCAACCGCCATCAAGGAATCAGGCAGTGGCTCCTTGGGAATGCTGTCTGACATCAAGGTCACCTTGAGGTAAGTTTGGGCCGAATAGCTTTCGTATTGTCTTAAGCGCTCCTTCCGGTGCTCGATGAGGTCAGCCATGATGTCATAGGCCGGATCGCGCTTTCCGCCTTTGATGTCAACCGGGTCAAGTTTGAAATCGGTAGGCAAAAGCAGCACGTCCACGTTTCGGTCCTTGGGAACTACTACTTCTACTTGGTGTTGGCGATAACCAAAATGTGTAAATAAAATTTGGTGAGTACCCGCCTCTAATGAAAGTTCATAACGTCCCTGGGCATCCGAAAGGGTGCCGACTTGGGCGTCAATGACGTTGACCCGTACGTATGCAATGGGCTCCCCTTCGGGAGTGGTGATTTTGCCCTTTACTCCCTGAGCCCAACCCAGTGAACAGCTGAAGAGCAATCCCAGCAGGAAGAGTAAACGTAAATACATGGACGACGGAGCGGTTCGGATGATTAGTAACGGAGGTCTCTTGGGATAGACGCGGCAAAGGCCTTAAAAGTTGTTTGGAGGTAACAAATTCATGGATTTCCTCTTCGAACTGCCTTGGCTTCATTGAGAAGTGCCTCCTCAACGGTTTCAGGGCGGATGTTGGCGTAGTTTCCGCCGCCTCGCTGAGCCAATTCTTCTAGTCGATCTGATTTGCGCTCAATGATTTTACCGAAAGAAAAAATGCTCAGCTTGATTTCGGAGCGATTCATCTTTTCCGCTAGGTCATATAAAGGATCAATGGCAAAGCTGCCATCGGTTGCCATGATCACCCGGTTGTTTCCCTGGTCGATGTAGTTTTGCTTGGCGACTCGATAGGCGCGGCGCAGTGCTTTTTTACCTTTAGTTTGCCCCGAAGAAGCAAGCTGGTCGATGGCCTGGATGATTTGATCCTGATTGGCCGCCGAAACCCCGTCTAAGACGGTCTTTACGCCACCCGCGTAGGTAATGATGGAAATCCGATCCTCGGGACGCATATATCCTACCAGGTCGATCAGGGCTTCTTGGAGAACAGGTAATCGGTCTAGGTCGCGCATAGAGCCTGAGACATCCAGTAGCAGAATCAGGTTGTTGTCGGCGTAGCCCTGGAATGAATAAGGGTCATCCTCTAATGGCTCTATCACCGACTCTTTTTCTGGTTCTTGGGGCAGGGTCGCTGCTGCTGGTTCGGAAGCAAGGCTGATCATTTCTTGCTCCAGGGGATCTTGGCCACAGCGCGTGACCAAACGAGGCTCTGAAATTTGTTCGCAGTCGCCATTGCCAACCTTGACTTGATAGGTCCCTACCTTGCTGAGGGGAAGACTAGCGGCGGTGGCACCTGGAATGGGTTCTCCATCTAAATACCACTGATAACTAAGGCCGACTTCTGCTGGCACAAATAAAGATAGGGGCTTTTCACCACAGATCTCCACCGGTTCCTTTAAGTAGCTGCCATCTGGAGGGCCGTACTTCATGATGAAAAAGGGCGAACCACTGGTCAGGTCTAGCTGAGTTCCTGGTAGACTATTTTCTCCACTGATGCCCGTGAGGTAAATGTTGCCGGTCGGGTCTTGGGTGGTGGCAAGACCCCGGGGCTGGAAATCCCCTGCAAACCGTCCTTCCCACAAGACCGTTTGGTGGTCTACTCGATTTAATTTGCTTAGGAAGTAGCGACCTTTGCTGCTGAGTGCCCATGCATAGGCGTCTCGCCTGGCCGTACTGATCCGTAAGGAGGCCAGTGCTTCCCCCTTGCTTCCTTCTAGAGCCCCCGCCCATTGAATTTTCCCAGAGGGATTTAGGCGCCAGTAACTCTGGTTGATGATCAGGAAACCATTGCCTTCTCCATCCACCCCCAATGCCTGGGTGGATGTACTGGCATGCTTGCGCACCTGAAAGGTCTTGACCCAGCGGGTTTCTCCTTCCGTGGATACACTGACCAAAAAGTAGTTTTCTCGGTTGAGTTCCGCCCGAGCTACCTTACCTGGTCCAAAATTGCCGATTAACTCTAGGTGGCCCAGTAAATAGGCATTTCCTTGATCATCTACTTTCAACACATGCGAGAGACGCTGTTTGCTTTCATTGACCGGGTAATTCCGCACCCAATCCAACTCTCCATCAGGTGTGTAGCGAGCTAAAATCATCCCCCCACGAGTGGGGACCTCTAGTTGTTGGCCTCCTATGTCGACTGATTCGTCAAAATAGGCGGCAAGGTAGACGTAGCCCAAAGGGTCTACGTCTAGTCCCATGAAATTTTGCAGTGTGATAGATTGTGACCAGCGTGCTTGGCCTTTGGGGCTAAATCGAGAAAGCCCTTGACTCGGTTGAAGAATGATCAAATCTCCATTTGGAAGTACCCTCAGGTAGCGTGGCCCATCTTCGGAGGTCTTAGGTAGGCTGAATTGACCGGTCATCAAGCCTTGCTTATTGTAAGTCAAGACTTGACTTTCCCGCTGTTTGCCCCGGACGCGGCTTCG
This sequence comes from uncultured Bacteroidia bacterium, assembly GCA_964521065.1. GTDB lineage: Bacteria > Bacteroidota > Bacteroidia > J057 > J057 > CAYVAP01. The sequence goes on from CAZFPQ010000055.1 coordinate 21,263, forward strand.
GAGGATGGTCAGTTGTTGTTTTTGATTGGCATCCATGGCCTCCACGTGAACTTCCCCTTTTTCTCGAGGCATCTTGTTGTTCCAAAGCCACTGAGGAAGGATGGGAATGATGCCTCGGGCATCGCTGCTGGCTTTGATGACGGGTTTGGTAAAACGTTGAACTTCTAATTCCTCAGATTCTGCTAGGCAACCCCCATTGGCTACTTGTAGCCGATAGCGCCCTGGTGCTTGGGCATAGTGGGTATAATCATTGGCACCAGGGATTTTGCGGCCATTGAAAAGCCATTGATATTGATTGGCCTGGCTAGATCGGGCTTGTAGCAAAAGGGCACCTTCTAGACAAAGTCTACTTGGCCCATTTTCTAGATTGGCTTCAGGAGGGGAAATGAAACGGACATCCCTGGAGGCTGAGGTCGTGGCACAAGCCGCGCTTTCCCGGATGACTTGATATTGTCCAGTTTGGGTAACTGTCAAGCTGGCTTGTTCAGCGCCAGGGAGGATTTGGCTGTCTTTGAGCCATTGGTAGGTGAAATCACCCGGTAGGTAAGGGAGCTGCAACTCAAGGGTATCTCCCACGCATAGGGTAGTGTCGTTAAAGGGGAAAATATCGGCTTGGCACGGATCCAAAGACATGGCAAACAGGTCCAAGCTTTGGGTGGCAGGGTTGCTGCTGCCCCAGTAAGCCCATTTCTCTTGTGCGTCTACAAAATAGTCAAAGTCGTAGCCCGAACTATTGATGGGAGCTCCCACATTTTGTGGTTCAGACCAGCGACGATAACCATCTCCTAGGCGATGGCAAACCATGATTTCATGGCTACCTGCTCCCCCATATCCATTGGAGTTAAAGTAAAGAGTTCGGCCGTCTTGAGCCAAGAAGGGGGCATCTTCATTGCCCTTGGTGTTGACCTCTCTGCCCAAACTGACCGGACGTGCCCAAGCGGTATCATTGATGGGCAAGGCATAATAAAGGTCCGAGCCGCCAAAGCCGTGCAACGTGTCGGTCTGAGTTAAAAAAAGCACTCGGCCAGGACCTAAGAAAAAGTCTTTGACCTGTCCTCGAAAGCGAAAGTTGCGGATGTTCAAGCTGCGTGGAGGCAGCCAGCGCCCATTGAAGCCCCTGACTGAGTAGCTCAGGCCCGCGTCGTTGACCCCGGGGGAGTTGTGCATGATCCACAATGTATCTCCTTGTGGAGATACTTGCCAGACAAAGTCTTGTCCTTTGCTGTTGAGAGGGTAATTTGCTTGTTGTGCTGTCCCCCAGTTATTTCCTTGCTTCTGGCTGAACCAAATATCACCGGGGTCGAAAATGCCCCCCGTATTTTCGGGAGCCTCGCGCCGCCAAAAATACAGGGTGTTCCCGTCTGGACTGGGGGTGGGTTCTCTTTCCTCGTATGAGGTATTGATGGTGGCCGGGAGGGGGGCAACACGTTGAGCCCACAAGTGACAGAAACCCCCTAGGCTGAGTCCCAGGCATAACAGTATCCTATACATGGAGTTGATTTAATCCGATAATCTTCAAAGAGTGGGCCAGCAAGTACCTTTTCCTATGCTTTATTCGTTTAATTGACCAGATCCACCCAAACCCTAAACGATTTCCATGATGCGTATCCGCTCAATTCTTTTTTTACTATTCCTTAGCATCCAGCTTCCCCTCAGCGCTCAATTGTTCAACGATCAGGATTTTCGCAGATCGGTTCAAACGGGCTTGGACCAAATGTATAACTTTTCTTTTGAGTCCGCAGGCAAGAGCTTTTATCAATTGTTAGAAGCTCATCCAGATCATCCGGCTCCTTATTTTTTACTGGCCCTCAACCGCTGGTGGCAGACCTACCTGTCGGCGACCATGCCGGATTACTACGGCTACATAGGTGACAAGCTCAAAAAAGCAGAAGACCGACTGAAACTGATCGAAGGAAAGCCAGGTTACGAGCAGGAATACATCTTTTTTAAGTTCATGATTCATGCTTTGGATGCCAGGGCGCATTCATTTCGGAATGAGTGGTGGCCAGCAATGAATTCTGCCAAGAAGTTGATTGACCCCATGGAAAAGAGCTTGCTATTTGTTGGGCAAGCTGATGAGTTTTATATGTTGGCGGGTCTCTACCATTACTACGTGGAGACTTATCATCAAATGTATCCCGTCATTCGACCTATATTGTCCTTTTTTCCTGACGGAGATGCGGAGCTAGGCTTGCAAGAGTTAGTCAAGGCCTCAGGTAGTAGCCACATTGCCCAAATGGAAGCCAAGTACTTTTTGGGGACTATTTATAACGATGAGATCTTTCAATATGGCAAGGGGGTGTCCGTCACCCGAGATTTGGCTCGTCGCTACCCCAACAACACCTGGTTCCAGAATGATCTGGCTCATGCGCTGGTTTTGAACCGCCAGTTTGCGGAGGCGAAGCCCATCATAGACCAGTTGATAAAGGCATATGAACGGCAAGGAGGAGCCAACAGCAAAAACATCAACAGCAAATCCTCACGTTTCACTACCTATCTGATGATTCGGGTTTATCATAATCAAGGCCGCTGGCTGATGGAAAGTCAAAAAGATTATGAAGCAGCTTTGGCCGCTTTTGATCAAAGCAATCGCATGGCCCAGCTTGCAAGTGTAGAAGAAGACTTTTACTTACCGGCTAATCAATATTACAAGGGGCTTTGCTTTGATTTCTTAGGTCGTAGAGCGGAGGCGGTAGCAGCTTATGAGGAGGTGCTGGATTTGGAAGAAAACACCCGCTTTGAAAATCAGGCTAAGGCCAACATAGAGACTGCTGCCAAAGAGTAGTCCTCACAGAATTGCCTAGGTCAAGGGGTATGGCGGTACGGGCTATGGATATAAGGATGAATCACTACAGCAACGTATCCCCTACTCCCGTACCCCGGTTACCTTTTTTCTTCAGTCCACCTGCTTAAAATGTCATTCCCTGCCTTTATCTTGCGGGCGCTGATATGACACACCCTGTTGCTAGACCACTTCGTATCGGCTACGATGCCAAGCGTGCCTTCCACAACCAGAGTGGTTTGGGAAACTATAGCCGTACCCTGCTGCAAAACGTCAGCGAGGAGCATCCAGACTGGTCTTTTCACCTATTTGGGACCGAGCTAAATTCTTCCGCTCCATGGCTCCGCCAAAATTTTCATTTGCATAGTCCTCAGAGAGGCCGAATGCTCTGGCGGAGGTGGCGCATTGTTCAAGACTTGGTCCAGGCTAAGCTGGATATCTATCACGGATTGAGTCATGAGCTTCCTTGGGGAATTGAAAAGCTCAAACTGCGCTCAGTTGTGAGCATGCACGACGTCATTTTTCAGCGCTACCCGGGGCATTATCCCCTGGTGGATCGATTGATCTACGATAAAAAATGGCAACATAGTTGTAAAGTTGCAGATGTGTTGGTTGCCATTAGTGAGGCGACTCGGCAAGACTTGATAGAGTTTTATGGCGTGGCTGAAGATCGGATCAAGGTTATCTACCAAAGCATTTCTCCCCGCTATCAAGTGCGAGCTCCCCAGCCAGCCCCTCCACATTTGGGACTTCCTAAAGATTATCTCCTCTTTGTAGGAAGCCTGACTCCTCGCAAGAACTTATTGGGCCTTCTCAAGGCGCTCCTAATGTTGCCCAAAGGACAACGTCCACCCTTGGTGGTGGTCGGAAAAGGCAGGGTATACGGCCGACAAATGATGGCCTATTTGCATCGCCAAGGCTTGGGAAAGGAGGTTTATTTTCGTTCAGAAATAGGAAACGAGGAATTGCCTGCGGTATATGCGCAGGCTTTAGGTTTGGTTTATCCATCTTTCTTCGAAGGATTTGGTTTGCCCATCGTAGAGGCATTGAGCCAAGGGACTCCGGTGATTACCTCCCACTCTTCTGCCATGCCTGAAGCAGCAGGGCCAGGGGCTTTGTTGGTCGACCCACATAAGCCCGCAGACATTGCCCAGGCGGTCAGTCAACTCCAGGATGACAAAGCCTTGCGTTTTCGCTTGGTACAAGATGGCCAACGCTATATTCGGCGATTTTCTCCAGAAATAATCGCCCAGCAATGGTCAGATCTATATGCCAGTCTCTGAAAAGATCAAGTAAGAGGCCGGATGTAAGATCTATTTTGCGGGAAGTCCTACATAGGGATTTGGGTGCATAGCAAGGATCGCCCCTTTTGCTATATCCTTAGGCTGAAGGAAGATCAAGCTTCCCTTTTGCTAGGGGAGTACGCGCCTAGCTTGAAGAAAGCGCGTCAAATAATAAGGCATGGCTTGGTATTTATCTATCACTACACCGCGCGAAGAAGCATGAATCATGGCCATGCCATCAGATGGATCCAATACCAAAGCCACGTGTCCTACGGTTCCTGATTGGGCATCGCTGCCAGTAAAAAACAACAAGTCGCCTACTTGTACTTCGTCGAGGGGGATAGAGGTCCCAAAGTCCGACATGGCGCGGCTGCTACGAGGAAGTACGACATTCATGCTGTGAGCAAATACGTGACTCACGAAGCCAGAGCAATCAAAGCCTTGGTCTGGCCGACTACCCCCAGCTAGATAAGGTTTACCCTCTAAGCTTTTGGCATAATCAAGGAGAGGCTGTAGTTTCTCCTCACGGGATAGAGGGGGTTTCTGCTGGGTAATGGGCTCCTCAGCAGAGGTCTGGACCTCCTGAGAGACATCCTCATTATCAGAAAAGGTCCCAGCGAAGCTGCGCAAGCCATAAGCCACCAAAATGATGGCCGACATGATCAACAGGTTTTTCATATTACTTCCTGTTCTTGTTACGCAGAAAACCAGATTTTGTCACACAAGTTGAATGAGAGATCCCTACCATTGGGTTTCAGGGCATAGGCTGAGTATGTTTGAGGCAAGCTGTGTAGAGCTTGACTTTTTAGACTTGCCCGGATGATCTTTGAGCCTAAACCTTGGTCCTATTTCCTACGTCTTAGCCCTACTTTGTCAAGTTGCAACACCTGCGCTTTCAAAGGCTGATTCTCCGCAAAACTGATTGAGATCGCTTTCAATAGGCTGGAAAGGTTGATTTTTCTTTTGGGAAATCAGAGGAATTGTGGCCATAATCTAAGTTGACAAAGTAAAATTAAGATATTTCAATTTTTAAGTCTTTCTTCTACTCAAAAGGAAAGCAATCTATACCGTTTGTTCTCTCAATACTAAGTTATGGTTGTATATAGCGTTACTACTTCCGTGATGTATCAGCGCGAAGAGGAATGGGTTAAGTGGATGAGGGAAAAGCATATTCCCCAAGTGCTAGCGACAGGCTACTTCACCGGGTTTGAATTTCATAAACTGGTGGACCCGCAGCCTGAGGCAGGCGCTTCTACCTACAACGTACAATATTTGATGGAATCTTTCACGGACTACCACCATTATCAAGAAAAAGCGGCCCCAGCTTTGCGGAAAGATCATGAAGATGCGTTTGGTAAGAGTGTAATTTCATTCCGAACAGTTTTGAAACGCATTACTTGATTGGGAGTGTGATCATTATGTGTAGCTGTGGGATGCTGATAGTTGAATGACGCTTTGAAAAAAGTGCCCAGCTGGGTAAGGGAGTTAAGGGGGTTAAGGGAGTTAAGGGAGTTAATAAGTTAAGGGTCAACTATTTAACTTCTTAACTTTTTTAACTTTTTAACTTGTTAACTCCTCACCCCTAGCCTCGTTTTCTGCTTTCTTGAGGATTTTTGGATTAATTTTAGACTAATTTCATATCATGATTCATCGACTTGTTTCCTTCGGTCTAAGTGTTCTGCTCGTTGTTGGATGGGGTTGCAAGAGCAGTTCCTCTGTCAACAATGAGGGTCGAGACCTGGATGTTAACGTGCTATTTGAAGGGGATCGTGGTGGTGAGGAAGCTAGTGAGATGATTCTGACCAGTCAATCTGATTGGGAGCAGTGGTGGCAGGGAACACAGGCCAATCGAGACATGCCTTCTGAGTATGTCAACGTAGACTTTGACCGCTATATGTTGGTGGCAGTTTCTGCAGGAACGCAGTCGAGTGGGGGATTCTCTACCTCTATACAAGGGGTAAAGGTCGCAGGTCAGACCTTATTGGTGGATGTCGTAAATAAACAGCCAGGACCAAATTGCTTTGTGACCATGGCTTTGACTTATCCGGTATGTGTGGCAAGGGTGGAAAAGGTGGGGTTCAAACAAACTGAATTTCGCTATCAATCCGAACAAAGCGATTGCTGATGCATCGTTGGGCGCTGTTTTGCTTGGCTATGATCTCAGGGATAAATCTCTGGGCTCAACCCCAATTGCATAAGTTGGTCCCCCAAGGGAGCATTCCTACCTCTTTTTTGGCTTCGGGAAAACAAGTGTTCTCAGACTCTCACCCTAAGCTTGAAAGTTATGTCCCTGAAAAACGCGCACGCGAGGAAAATTACTATTGGGAACAGGCCTACTTATCCCAGCAGTTGCTGCGGAGTGGCAAGGTGTTGTTCAACGATTCGGTCAGCAGGTACATCGAGCGGGTAGCGGATCAATTGCTGAGAGCTCAACCACAGCTAAGGGGAGAATTGGAGTTTTATGCTGTCCGTTCTCCTTTCGTCAATGCCTATTCGTCTAGCCGAGGGATCATCTTGGTCAACGTGGGATTGATGGCACAGCTTCAATCCGAGGCAGAGCTGGCATATATTCTTAGCCATGAAATTGCCCACTATGTAAAGCAGCATGGGCTACAACTTTTTTTAAAGAGGTCTCAATCCCGGCCAGGATGGAGGCCAGGAGTAGGCAAAAAGGTAGAGGGTCTGATCAACGATAATGGCTGGAGTCGAGCGATGGAGATAGAGGCCGACCGCTGGGGCACTCGACTGTTTTTATCCTCAGGCTACGATCTAGGGGCGGTGGCGCGAAGCTATGAGTTGCTTGCCAAGGCGGATCGTCCCTTTTTTCAAGCCGACTATCATCATTCCTATATACTTCCTCAGGGAATAAAATGGCCCAGTCAGTGGACACGAGACTCTGTGGACATGAAGGAAGAGTGGAGCTTGTTGTTTGCAGATAGCCTAGGGAGTCATCCCATTCCCCAAAAACGTCGTCGACTTAGCCTTGCGCAAATTGCCCCTTACCAATTGTTAGGACGGCCAGCCTTTTTGCAAGAACCTGCTCTCTTTGTGCACATAAGAGATCTTTGCCGATATACCACTGCCCAGCTGTTGTTGCAAGAACAGCGTTATGAAGATGCGCTCATCTATCTACATGACCTCAGTACCCGCTATGAACTGGCTCAGTTAGCCGCTGATCGGAACTATGCTTGGTATGCCTTAGCCAAACATGCCAATGCTGGGCGGTTTTACGATGTGCATCGCAGTTCAGATGGGCTTTCTGGTGCCCATCGGATGCTGGTACAGCTTACCGAGGAACTGAGCCCTCAGCAGTTAAATGAGATTGCGCTGATTGCTCTTTTTCAGCAAGATTCTTCTTCATATTCAGCAAGGTGGCGGGCTTGTTCGCAAGATTTGCGATCTGAGTGGAAGGAATTGTATGGCCAAGAAAGGGCATCTACCTGGTTTACAGAATATGTCAGCCGTCACCACAGCTTCCAATCCTGGTTGGATCAGGTAAAAGCAAAAGAGGAACCTCAATCAGAAAGAAAGAGTGTGATCTTACCGGCGGACCGAAGGCAGTTGACCGCGGGGCAGCGAAAAAGCCTGATTAAGGGCCTTGATCTGGATTTGGGGAAAATTTTGCTGGTAGAACCAGGATTTTACGCTCTTGATGAACGATATCCTTATGCACTTCAGTTCGAAGCCTCGCTTACCCAGCAGCAACAAATGAGCCGCCTTGCACAAAACTATTGTGCGGAACTGGACCTGCCTTACCAGTTGCTTAGTCAGGAAAAGTGGGGCCCAGGTGACGTACAAAGCCTGAATGACCTTGCTGTGCTGAACGAATGGCTTGAGCATCAGCAGAGCTTAGAGGGGGTGGGCCTGGTGAGCCCCATGCACCAAGAGTTGGCAGCATTATGCGAGCGATATGGGACCCAACAAGTAGTTTGGATCAATGTGTATGCCTATACCCGAAATCGGGTAGGAAAACCGCTGGTGTTGGCCGCGGGATTCATCCTGCCGCTTTTGTTGCCTTATTCCTTGTACTACAGCCTAACACCCCGCTACGATACGGTATTCTTCCTCCAGGCTTATGAAGTGTTAGATGCCTTTCCCAAGTTGATCTACCCTCAAGTGATAGGAATGCAGGCGAGGCCTGACTTAATCAAATCGGTGCTCTATGATCAGTTTCGGCACTTAGGAACACGAAAAAAATAGCATGTCACTTTTGCGTAGGAATTTTGTTCCAGATCAAGGAAGGAAAGTCAACCTTAGCGAGTCGAAGATTCTGACCTGTCGGAGCTAAGGTGCGAAGCAGTGGGATGAAGGGGCCTACTGCTGAGCCAGTGACGAAGAGATGGGGCAAAGGGCCAAGCAAAAAGGCATAACTTATTTTTTGAGTGTTCCTTAGGTGAGCAATTGCGTTAGGGGAAATCCAGATCAATGGATATTTTGTGGAAAAGGACCTAAATTTCTGTCCTTAGACTAAGAGGCTGACTGAGGCTTTGAAGGTGGTTGAAAACCCCTTTGAATATGGGCTTATCCAGCCTACTGATTCCAGATCAAATAGGTGGTTTATCGCTCATGAATTACTTGAAATCCCGTTTACGTGTGTCCATGTTAGGGGTCGTGGCTTGGTTGCTTTTATCAGCTGCGATGGTATACCTCAGCTTTCACCCCTCCTCTGAATGGCCTCAGACGAGTAGCATGGCCCTCATTGGGGGACTGGTTGGGATGTTTTTGTTGTTTGGCTTACCGGTAGATTTTCTAGCGGGATACTGGCTACCCCGGCGATTTGCTCGTCAACAACAAGAAGTAAAGGAATGGTTGATAAGTTGGTCCAAGGCGGCTACCATTCAGGGAATATTCTTGTGGCTGAACCTAGGTATGATGGTGGCTATGAGTGCTTGGTTGGGCTGGATCGGTAGCATAGGTTGGTTTTTCCTGAGCATGATGTTGCTCGTCGGATTTCAATTTTACCTACATATAGGATTGACTTGGGCTCGACATGAAATGGAAAACAACCAAGGTCGCCTGCTTTTTGTGGTCGAACATCAAGATCGCAGCTTTACGGGAGGGATTTATGGCTTGCCAGGAAAGGAAAGCATTGTTTACCCAAGATATTGGCGAGAGCGCTTTCCCGACGGAGCTAATCGCCTCTTGGTGGCTCGGCGACACGGAGCGGTAAACACCGGAAGCCATGGTCGGGGGGTACTACTGGGCTTCGGTAGCAATTTGCTGTGTTTTGGGTTGGCTCTTTTCTTAAGCCCTGCTCCTCTCCACCAGTTTCCAGGTCTGCTAGGGGTAATCGGCATCTTCAGTCTGTTGGCGGCCCTCAATCAGCTTCTCCTGGCGAAACTTAGCCGTAGAGGTGTCTTTGAGCTAGATCGCTGGACTTATTTCAAAAAGATGGATCCAGATGACCTCCGTGCTTCCATAGAGTGGACCCATCGCTTACAAGAAGACCAAGGGGATGCAAAACTGCCTTGGGAAAGCTGGACCCCTACGCCAAGTAGGAAGGCCCGTGAGCAGATGTTTAGCAGCCAGCGTGAAGTGAAAGGTGCTTGGCAAGCTGCTAAATACGCAAGCTTCAGTTCGTGGGCGGGTTTTAACCTGCTGAATCGAGCTTGGCCAGATCAGGTAGGTAGGCCGGAATTGTGGGTGTTTGGGCCGGTGGATTGAAGGAAGTTAAGAGTTAAGGAGTTAAAAAGTTAAGAGATATAGCCTTTTTCCGTACCTCCGTACCTCCGTACCTCCGTACCTCCGTACCTCCATACCCCTACCTCCTTTCCTCCCCATAAAAAGTTTCTAGCAGGTCGTTAAAGGCAATCAACTCAGACTCGGTGAACGTATCACTTTCCCGGATTCTGATGACCATACGGGTAAGCTGACGCAGTAAGCCGATTTCAAGGCCAGTTTTTCCAGCCACTGCTTGCACAAATTCCTCATTTAATTCATGACTGGACAGGTAGTAGCGCTGCCGCAAATAATCCATCCAAACCCGGCTGCGCTTCTCAGCTATGTTGTGGTGGTCCCGATACTGAAAGTAAAGTCTACCTATGGTTTCACTGAAGTCAAGGGTCGAATTGGGGAGAGGGTTGACCACGGGAATGACGCGCTGCTTGCGCTTTCCTTCGAAAAAGGCGAACAGAATCACCCCCAATAGGGCCAGGCTTAATCCCCAGTTCAGCCCCGGTTGTTGCAGCATATAAGCCAATAAGTTAGGTCGCTCAGGGTTCTCGTCGCCCCCTGCTTGCTGGTCTCGAGAGTTTGATCGAAAACGGAGCTTAGATTTTTTGTAAAACTGATCCCAGTAAACGGTATCGACTTGGGCCAGCTTACCCATTACCCGCGCCAAGTAGTCCCTTCGTTGGGGGTCCATCAAGTAATAGTTACTCAAGACATTGGGCTGGCTAAAAAGGAAAAAAGCTCCTTCCCCATATCTTACCTTTACAAAGTTGGGACGGTCCCGAACGTCAGTCCCCAGGACTTCTATTCGCTGAGGGCCTTCTTGGGAAAGATCCCAAAAGGTCCCTGCGTCTTTTTCTGGAAAGGGGAAACGGTGACCATCGATCAGCAATTGGAGGCTGTCCCGGCTGTTGAGGCCGCCTTGTACACTGCGAAAAACTCCCATCATGTTTAGAGGAAGACCAGATATCCCCAAGGTGGATTCCAATCCCGCAGGTAGGGCATAAGCAGCGAGGAAAGCCTGGTTGCCTCTTCTAACAAAGTCTAGAAGCTCTCGGCTGCTCTCTTGGTAGAAGGGCAACTCATCATTGATAAAGATATAGAGTCCGCTCCGATCTGGTTGAAAAACCAATTTGTCGAATGCCGAGCGGTTGACATCTTGGGTGATGGCTCCTGGGAAGAGTGAGCCCATTTGCTCATATAGAAGATAGGTGCCAAAAGGTGCCTGGTCAGGGGTTTCGTAGCTGCGTCCCCAGTCAAGGGATTGATTCTGCACGAACAAGCCCACCACCAATCCCAGCAGCAACAGCCCCCCCACAATTATCGATACGGTACGACTCAGTGCAGCATTCATCAAATGGACATCTATTAGGACCTGATCCTTGGGAGATCAAGATACAGTTAGTAAGTGCATCATCCCAAACCAGGCTTCAACCCTGGCCAAGATTTGACGTCTTTGTCGGTAGCTTAGAGGTTGTTTGGGTTTTGGTGTTTCGAGCCCAAACGCTGGATTTTTTGGTTCTG
>CAZFPQ010000056.1:0-12124 GCA_964521065.1 uncultured Bacteroidia bacterium
ACTGTGGCAGTCTGATCATTTCTACGCCATCATTTCAGAATGGAAGAAGCACTGCCCCAGCTTCAGATTCGAGAGCCTAGGCAACTACCTGCTGTTTTATCAAGCCATCTTTTTCAAAGAAAATCAGCTAGCCATCCAGGCCATTGATTCCGTGCAACGCATGAATGCCGAAGAAATGAAAAGAAAGAAGCAGGCATTGGATCATCAGGATCTTAGCAGCTGGAAACTCCTCCAAAAATACTTCTATCTCAAAGGAATCGAGCTTCAAAACCCGTCCTAAAAACCCCGAGATGTTGAGAGATAAAATATTGCGACCAATCAGCGGCTACTCTGGGAACTCAATCCAAGAAGAAAACATCATTCAAAACCAGATACCTATAAGTCCGGCCTCGAAGTGGGTTTTCCTCAAAGGAGTACATGAAAGCAGATCACCATGCCAATTCATAATCCCGATAAGCATACTGAGCCCGTAAATACAGCGGGTTCCGTAAACTGTCTACCCGCCAGCTCTTCCTATCTTTGACCAAACGAATCCCAGAGACAAGGGTGTCACTCACGTTTCGAACGTAGCTATAGTGATCCGCGTGCTGTACCATGTAGGCTACCAGCTCGTAGCCTTGCTGATCGAAGTATACCCACCAGATATCTGCAGTACTGTGATTGACATGGGTCTCAGGATTATAGGCAATCCGAACGGCATGAACCAGCTGCCCCGTCTCTAAGGTATCCAATCCTGCGTATGAAATTTCAGCACCAGTATCCAGCAAGTTGTAGGGAAGGTTGGCTACAAAGGTCGCGCTGAGAATGGTGTTACCTAGGCTGAGGGGGTTGGCGCTGGTATCTACTTTTCCTTCTATAGATTTAGTCACCTTGCCATCGCTAGCCTGTAGCAGATGAGATTGTCCATCCTTTATCCAAGAGATCTGGATGTCCGTTTTGGGATCGTAAGAATAGAGGTGCTGCTGGGAAGCCTGGCTTTCCACCTCCCCATTTTCAAGCAGTAGTGCATAGGTCTTGCGAAAACGGATTTCTTTTTTGCTCTGCCAGCGTTCCAGGCCGCCCATGGCGGCCATGGCCTTTTCGAGCACGGATCGAGCTGTGGTATCCGAGATGTGTGCAAAAGGGTCCGAGTGAGCAGCCTGCTCTAGAGGAGGTTCTTGACAAGCGGGAAGTCCGAGAATTGTTAGCAGCGGAAAACCTAAGCAGAAGAGAGTTCGAAGGAGCATGAAGAAGGGGATTTACTCCGAAAAATACGATTTATGGAAAGATACGGCAAGGGTTTTCTTATGCAAATCAAGATGAGCTTTTCAAGCCTTTAAGGAGCTATCTTCAAGGTCACGGTAGTCGTCCTAACTCCTTCAAGCTCTAGGCTGATGGATACTTAAGCTTAGGCTACTAACTTTTCCACAGAAAAGGGACATTAAGCAACGGAGAATATTGCCTTTTTAACAAATCAAAAACCCATACTTTATCAATAAAACAAATTTTAGGGACATCAGTTTGAAATAGACAAAACATTGTTTCATGGATTATTTTTTACATAACTCCTTTTTATGGATTAGGATACTTAGACTTTGTCCACATAACACCTAAGAACCTGGATTTTCCTCTTACGACAATCAACCTGATTCTGGTCCCTAAACAACCCTAAACATGACTGAAAAAGAATCCCTACTAGCGCAGCAGCAAGAACTATTTTTGTTAGAGCAAATGCTCAGTGACAAGAAGCTCTCCCTCTCTGAGCTGGAGATGATTCTTCCAGCCTTATTTCACGTCAACAACCTAGATGACTCTACCTTGGTTTATTGCAGCCAAAAAGCCTGTGATTATGTCGGGATAGAAGTAGAAGAACTGATGCCCTATAGTGCTGAACAACTGGCAACTATCTGTTCTGATTACACCATGGCCCATGTGATTCCCACCTTTGTAAAATTCTATCAGCAAGAAGACTATTACAAAGTCTTTGGCAACTTCCAACAATTGATGATTAGGGGTAAGGACGACTATGAATGGGTTTACACAACAACCAAGATTTACCACGATCTAAACGCAGCTATGTCGCTGACCATTCCCATCAAACAGATGGGAAGCCTGAGCGCCCAGCTAACGGGCTTGCTAGAGGATAACCTTTTCATTAAGAAAAACTACCAGCGATTTGCCAGTCTTACTAAACAGGAATGCGTCATTCTTAAAATGATCGTATCGGGCCAGCAGCGCCGACACATCGCCGAAAGGTTGAGCATCTCTCTGCATACCTATGACACCCACCGAAAAAATATTCGGCAGAAGCTCGACACCAAATCACTGAGTGAATTAATTCGATATGCCCAGGCTTTTGGGCTTGGGGAAGAATAAAAATACCCGAATTCGGGTATTGAAGGGCATGGCAGAGAAGGATTTCTTTGTGAACGAAACCAAGCACAAGTTCACAACAACCTGTCACTCCCTACAGTCATGATGAAAACCATAATCACGGACCTAGCTTCTCATTTGACCTACGCCCGAGAAATAAGCCAACAACATGGCCCTAATCCAGAACAATACGAGACTCATCTAGCCTGGTACAATCGAATCCATTCCGAAATCAAGTCTGGCCGCTTGCAAAAGCAGGACAGGGATCAGCTAAGATCTATTCTAGGAGAAGCATACTCTCTAAATTCCCTACAGGGATTTGCCTACCATAAGCCACATGGCTATGCAGGAGACTTCGAAATCATTGAGAAAATTTACACTCAACACGTATCTGATGATCCAAGGATTAAAAAGTATGACCTGTTTTTTCAGGCACAATCTGCCCCTAAAGCAGTCCGTAATAGGAAAGCCTATTTCAAGTCAATCCTAAAAGATAAAATTGGCGCAAGCACTAAGCCCCTCAAAGTATTGAATCTTGCCTCTGGTCCCTGCCGCGGAGTAGCCGAATTTCTGAAGGAATACCCTGAATCCAATTTCCAAATGGACTGCCTAGAAATCGATCCCAAAGCGATTACCCATGCAAAAAGCCTACTTACCCCCCATGCTATGGATCACATTAGCTTGGTCCAAGGAAATATTTTCAAATTCCTCCCATCGGATACCTATGACTTGGTTTGGTCGGCTGGCTTGTTTGATTACCTAAATGACAAGGCCTTTATCAATTTATTGCGAAGATTTTCCCGTGCTGTTTCAAAGGGTGGAGAAATAATTATTGGGAACTTTCATCCGGCTAACCCCACGATTCCTTATATGGAGGCCATTGCAGAGTGGTACCTAAATCACCGAGATGAGGACAATTTATTCGAACTAGGTAGGGCAGCTGGGGCCTCCAGTCAGCAGCAAATGACTATTGACAGAGAGGCAGAGGGAGTGAATTTATTTTTGAGAATAACCTATTGATTTAAACATATTTTGCCAGGAATCTTCAAAGTCGTACTGGCTCAATTTTCCCCACCATGAATTCCCCCTCAATTTCCCCTGCGGAGCTTCGTAAGCTCATGAGGCCCTATACCCAGCGCTCGAACATCAAGGCATGGGCGATTTTCACTTTTGATGTGGGTATTTATTGGAGCCTACTCATTTGTGTTGGTTATGTAGAAAGTATTTGGGGTAAAGTAGCTATTTCCTTATTGTTGGGTTTGGTTATTGGACTCCTATTCATAGTTGGACACGACTGCTGTCATAGGAGTTTTACTTCTTCACATAAGCTCAATCGCTTTTTGGGTATCATTGGTTTTATGCCGTCTTTGCACAATATTGATTTGTGGGAATTAGGCCATAACAAGACCCACCACGCCTTTACCAATTACAAAGAAAAGGACTACGTCTACACCCCTTTGGCCCCATCAGAGTATTTGAGTCTACCTTCCCTTAAGAAGTATCAATATCAGCTATATCGGACCATCTTTGGCCATCTTTTTTATTATGCCGTTGAAATTTGGTTCAAAAAAATGATTGTTCCACACAATAACATTCCAGGAATAGGTAACAAAGATCGCTACTATTTGGGAACTGCCTCTTTGTTGTTGTATCTGTTTGTTCTCCATATAGTCTTAATCAGTCTTTCCCATTTTTCAGGGGCCAGCTTCATATCCTGTTGGGCATTTGGGTTTCTGTTGCCCTTTTTGTTTTGGAATTGGCTTATGGGTTTCGTCATATTTCAACATCATACCAATATTTATACACGCTGGTTTGATGACGAAGACGAGTGGGATTATTGGGAAGTCCAAGTGGGACATAGTACTCATATCCGTTTTCCTAAACCATTAAACCTAATCCTACACAACATCATGGAGCATACCGCCCACCACAGTAACATGATGGTCCCACTTTATAATCTCCCCAAAGCTCAAGAGCACATAGAGCGACTCTATGGAGAAAAGGTTCAAGTCATCAATTGGAGTTGGGTGTTTTATTGGAACTCAATCCGATCTTGTAAACTGTATGATTACCAAAGCCATCGATGGCTAGGGTTCAAGTAAGAAAAAGAACCGAAACAAAAGCCTATCCTCAATTGACATTGGAAGGATTAAGGGTATCCCTCCTCGTGACTACGTTTACAAAAACAGTCATTCGTCAACATTTACGCTCCCTTATCCAAACAACATATCCCCAAAAGCTATTGATCGTAAGGCCCATCTCCCTTCCCAATACCATCTACTAAAAAAGCTATTTTCACCTAGGCTCCTTCATCAAAAAGAGCGTTTTTCCAAGGACAAAACCCGTTTGATGCGCTCCAGACTCTTCGCCCTTGTTCAACAATACCCATACGCTGATAAGTGGCTTTGGCTGCTAGGCATTCCCTTGATCACCTTATCTATTCAGCATATAGGGGTTGATACCGCTACCTTACGGGTTTACATCCAAGACACTACTTACTGGCAAAACCTTTTTTTCAATGGCCTCATGACCACATTGGCCTTGATGATCCACAAACTCATCGTCCTGGAACTCGACCAACACCTCCCCTATCAGACCCACTTCAAAAAGCGCGTTTTATGGCAAGTCAGTCTGACAATAGGGGTTATTTTAAGTGTCATCGTACTGGGGACTTACCTCTTCGTCAAGGTCTGGGCTAAAGCAGACTACTGGGAGACATTTTACCATACTGACTTACCTGCTGCAGCGGGCATCGTATTGATGCTTAATTTTTTCTACCTGGGTTTATATTTTCGGAATGCAGCCCCCAATACCTTTGGAGCAAGCCAACAGACACAAGAAGAAGCTGAGACAACCCTTTTGGAAGTACAGATTGGAAATAAACGGCTATTGCTTGCCCCCCGCGATATTGCTTTGTGCTATTCTCAAAACAAAATCACACGTTGTCTCTCCTTCGAAGGAAAAACCTACTTGGTAGACCAAAGCCTGAAAGGACTGAGCGAAATACTCCCTATTGACCTATTCTTCCAAGCGAATCGGCAGCTCCTGCTCAATCGGGCCTCCCTCAAAGGATACCAGCGTTTACCCAACCGAAAACTGTTACTAAGCTTCCACGAATCCATTTCCTATCAGGAGTCCGTGCATGTCAGCAAAGAAAAATCTCCTCATTTCCTCAAATGGCTGTCCGCTTGAGTAGGCTATTTGTCCGCTTCAAGTAATTACGCAGCAACTGATGCAGCTAAGGGTAGAAAAACGCATCCACTTGGGTGATCTCTTCACCTGTTTGAGATCCCATGATCAAACGTTTACCCTTAACACATCGAATAAAGATGAAACACCTAATCAGGTCAGCGCAGCTGACTAAGCTTTATTTATTCTTGGCCCAAAACTGCAGCGCATGTCTGTTGATGGGACTTCTTTTGATGAATAGCCAAGGACTCCAAGCTCAGTCGTCTCATCAACTGAGCATTCACCTGGGCTATGCCCATACCTTAACCGCTGACCGCCACACTTCTCCCCTACTCTACCAAGCCCATACCGCCACGATAGGACTGCGCCACCAGTACCAAGGGAGCTATCTGCTCGAAACCAGCTTACATCTACGAATCGGCAGCAACCAATCTCGTCGCTATGGCAAGCGAATCGCAACCATTTCCGACCCAGCAAACATCTACGGCGAAGCAGAATCCTACGAAGTTGAGGCCAATCCTAACTTGTCTATGTTAGATGGGAGTCTTCAGGTTCTATTAGCCTGGTCAATGGGCAGAGCGCATTACCTCGGAATGGTCCTGAATGGGCGACATATTCTAAGCGGCATGGGGGCTGACACCTGGCTTTTCACCCAAGTAAGCCTGGGTCCAGTGTATCAATATACCCTTGCCACCAGACTCCTCACCTATCGCTTGCGGATAGGATTGCCTGTCCTTTCTTATGTAGTAAGGCCCAACTTTAGTCGAGATGCAGCCTTACCAGAGGTAATCAGCTATTGGTGGGGCTACGTCCAGACCAATTCCCGCATAGCTGCGGGTTACAAACTATTCGCACCTACACTGGAACTAGGGACAAGTTGGCCACTAGCCAATGGAGATGCGTTGGGATTTACCTATGTCGCCAACTGGAGCAGCTACCCATCTCCTCGCCCCATGCGTATGTTGACCCAAAGCCTAGACCTTTCCTATTCTTTTTGATTACCTCTCAACTTTTATGTTACAATGAAAACCTACCGCGTAAAATCACTCTTCATTGCTTTGGGCATGTTATGGCTCCTCTGTACGGCCTGTGAGCAAATCCTTTTTCCTCCTCCATACCAAAATGACCCCGAAGGCAACTTTGAAGCATTCTGGCAAGAGTTTGACCAGCTGTACGGACTATTCCAAGTGAGAGAAGTCAATTGGGACGAAATCTATGCAGAGTTTCGTCCGCAAGTTGATCCACAAACCACTGATGAGGAACTATATCACATCTTGGTCACTATGTTGGAGCGCCTAGATGACAGCCACATTGGTTTGATCCCCATCGGTACAGACCTCCCCCAATACATCGGAGGTCCTTTGGGACGAATTGATACCATTCAAGATTTTGAGTTGGAGGTTGTCCAAACCCACTATTTGCGTCAATCCCAGGATACGGAGTACTTTATGCATTATGGCTGGCTAGAGGACAGCATAGGCTACCTCCATATCTATGGTTTTTCGGATGGTGAGAAAACCTTTGATCAAGAAACTGCAGAGGTGCTGGAGGTACTAGGAGATGCCAAGGGAATAGTCGTTGATATTAGAGGAGGCTACGGAGGAGAAGACATCGGGGCTCGTACCATCGCAAGTTATTTTGCCGATCGACGGCGTTTATTCATGACCAATCGAGTGAAGAATGGTCCCGAAAAAGATGACTTTACCGAGCCCAATGAATGGCACGTCGCTCCCAGAGGCGAAACTCCCTACACCAAGCCGATCGTGTTGCTAACCAATCGACAGACCCTCAGTGCACGCGAAGTATTCCAGCTCGCCATGATGACCTTCCCCCACGTCACCGTCATGGGCGATACCACCGCAGGAGGTTTTTCTAACAATATCCTACGGGAATTACCAAATGGCTGGGCTTATTCCATGAGCATCGGGGACTGGCGAGCCGCGGACGGCACGAGCTATGAGGGACGTGGCATCCCTCCCCAAATTTTGATTCAAAATCAGCGAGAAGAGCTACTATTGGGTAAGGACCAAGCTTTAGAACAAGCGATTCGTTGGTTAAAATAGCAGGCTTGACCCAGTTATTTGGATCGATTTTGCCGCAGCCGAGAGTCATTTTCTTGGCTGTGGTAATTTTCGACTACGTCTATGATGGACGAGTAGGAATGAGGATATGACCCGTGTCGTTCTCACTGTCTCACTATTTATCGTGAGATAAATTTTATCCTTCGAGCAAGCATAACTCACCATGTACAGCCAAAATCAAATAGACCAGTTTTCCAGCTACTGCTTTGAGGGCAAAGCAGATAGAGTCCGTGACTTGTTAGAACAAGGAATGGATCCCAACACCAAGGATTCAGGTGGCATCACCCCATTAATTGCCGCCATCAAGGGGGGCAAGCCAGAAGTGGTGGCATGCTTAATCAGCTATGAGGTAGACATAAACCAAGGAGACTGGACGGCTTTGCATGAGTTGTTTGACCTTGCCATTGATGGCATGATTCAAAGTAAGCAAACGAGAATCGCCCCTGTTCTGCTACAAATCCTTCCATTACTCATTGAGAACGGCGGCGACCTAAATAAGCAAAATCAAAATGGCTGCACACCTTTGGAATCTTTAACCAATTATTCCGCCACTGAACAAGCTTTTAATCACTTAATGGAACTCTTCAGGCCAGTCATCTCCGATATTGATTTGCGAATTAGTTGGGACAAATCTTAACCAGCAGAAATTGACATCTTAGCAAAAGCCAAGTAACCCATTTCCCTTCAATCCCATCCCGAAAGCCCAATGATCTCCCCATTTGGCCCCACAAAGAAGGTATACTTGTCCCGCGCATAGTTCTCATTTTCCAGTTCATATCCTTCTGCCTTCAGCTTGTCTCCGATAGGTACGATGTCATTGACCTTGAGCATGATGTGGTTATGGTTGGTGTTTCCCACTGGCCCAATGGTATGCAGAAATTCTGGCGAGGTAAGCGAAAGTGCAATGGTCAAGTCATCTGCCTTGAGTTTCATGACCAACATGCCTTCTAGCCCTGGACCGTGAAGAACTTCCGCGTCGGCCATTTGAAAACCCAGGATCTCGCGGTACAGCTTGAGGGTCTTTTCTAGCTCCAATACGTGGATGCTGATGTACCTTAGGCCGGTTACTCGGGCCTGTTCTTTGCCCTTTTCCTCTGTCGCAAGCGAGCTTGCCGTCTGAGCAAGTCCCATCCCCATGCCTAGCAAAATGAACAAGGCAAAGAGGCCACTTCTCCCCAAAAGGCTTGATCTCAATTGGTCATTTTTGCTTTTCGTAGTAATTGTCATCATAAATCCCATAAAAAGGTGGTTTTGACAAACCTATGGTCATTCTTATTGGCTTACAAAATCGGAGGGAGTTCAAGATGTATGGGAACTAGATAATAAATAGACACTTTTTGCGAGTAGTTTGTCTTGTTTTCAAGCAACTAACCAGCAATGAGGCAGAGTCCTACTTCTAGGCATTCCAAACTAGACTCAAGGCATAGGAGTAAAGTTACCATGTCCGCCTGCCTCACCTGCATACCCCAGCACTTTTAGCTTTGAAGAGTCTTCACCAAAATTTGCCCCCGTTATTAGCAAAGCTAAAAAAACAAGCCTAAATTCAACCTATATTTAGCAAGTCGATTTTCCCTTCCGCCAACAGAATGCTTCTCTGATAGTTAGCTAACTTGCTATTGAATGTAAATACCTCTCCACTGCCTCATGTCCCAAATCTTCATCAAAAATGCCCGGGTCAACAACCTCAAATCGGTATCGGTCAAGCTGGAACGCGACAAGCTGGTCGTAATTACAGGGGTCAGTGGCTCAGGCAAGTCCTCGCTGGCGTTTGATACCCTGTATGCGGAAGGTCAGCGTCGCTACGTAGAAAGCCTGAGCAGCTACGCCCGGCAGTTTTTTGATCGGATGGAAAAGCCAGAGGTGGACTATATCCAAGGGATCTCACCGGCGATTGCCATTCAGCAAAAGGTCTCGACTTCGAATCCTCGCTCTACCGTGGGCACCACTACGGAGATTTACGATTACTTGAAGTTGCTATTCGCTCGGGCAGGCAAAACTTACTCGCCTATTTCTGGCGACGAAGTTACCCGAGACAGCGTGACAGACATCGTCGACTGGATCATGGATCAGGAAGATGGAGACAAAGTCTTTATCCTTGCGCCAGTTAAAGTTCGCTCCAAAGGCTATCGCGCCGAGTTGGAACTATCGCTCCAAAAAGGCTTTTCGCGAATATTTGAAGAAGGGGAGGCACGCTTCATTGAGGAAGAATTGGAGAAAAAGAGGCTGCCTAAGCGGGAAACGCTGACCCTGCTGATAGACCGCACCATACTCCGCAAGGAAGACCTACAAAATACCCGCAACCGTCTGGCCGATTCTGTTCAAACCGCCTACCAAGAAGGCCAAGGCAACTGTCTGGTCCAGATCAATGATCAGGAGGCCAAGGGGTTTTCTGAAAAATTCGAAGCAGATGGCATGAGCTTCGAGCCCCCTAGCGTTAATCTTTTTAGTTTTAACAACCCTTATGGAGCCTGTCCTACCTGTGAAGGCTTTGGCCGGGTCTTAGGTATTGACGAGCACCTGGTCATTCCAGACCCTAGTCTCTCCATCTATGAAGATGTAGTCGCTCCCTGGAAGGGGGAGGTCATGAAGAAATATAAAGAGGAATGGATGGAGACTGCCTCTCAATTGGATTTCCCCATTCATCGCCCCTACCACGACCTCACGGAAGAACAACAAAACCAACTGTGGAATGGCATTGGACGTACCCCCGGCATCAACCAATTCTTCGAATATTTAGGCACCAAGACCCATAAAATCCAGTACCGGGTGATGCTGGCCCGGTATCGAGGCTATACCACTTGCCCAGATTGTAAGGGATCTCGCATCCGCAAAGACGCCAACTACGTCAAAGTGAGTGGATATAGCATCAGCGACTTTCTTTTCATGCAGTTGAGCGATTTGCTGCCCGTGATGCAATCCCTTGACTTAGGAGAAGTTGATCAGATCATCGCAGGACGCCTGCTAAGTGAAATCACCTCACGCCTAGACTATCTCAACCGAGTTGGCGTAGGCTACCTCACGCTCAACCGCAAGATCAATACCCTATCAGGCGGAGAGATGCAACGCATCCGTCTGGCGACTTCCCTGGGGAGTGGTTTGGTGGGTTCGATGTATATTTTGGACGAACCCAGCATCGGGCTACATCCCCGAGACAACGACAAACTCGTTACCATCCTATTGGCTTTGCGGGACCAGGGCAATAGTGTGATCGTAGTCGAGCACGATGAGGCCATCATGCGAAAAGCCGATCAATTGATCGACATTGGTCCAGGCGCAGGTGAACTCGGAGGAGAGATTGTATTCAATGGCACTTTTGAGCAAATGCTCGATACCGATACCCTCACGGCACAATACCTCTCTGGCCGCGCCAACATTCCTTTGCCCGAGCATAGACGGAAAATCAGCAATCGCCTTAGCCTCAAAGGTGCCCGCCTCCACAACCTCAAGGGGGTGGACGTAGACATTCCCCTTCATGCCATTACCGTGGTGACGGGGGTATCTGGTTCGGGTAAAAGCACCTTGGTTGGAGAAGTCCTCTACCCTGCCCTGCGCAAGCAAATGGGAGATTACAGCGACAGCGGAGGCTACCTCAAGGAATTGAACGGGGATGTCAAAAGCATTCAAAGCATTGAGATGGTGGACCAAAGACCCGTTGGTCGCTCGGCTCGTTCCAACCCTGTCACCTACCTCAAAGCCTACGATGGCATCCGAGAGCTGTTTGCTTCACAACCCTCAGCAGCCATGCAGGGCTTGAAGCCCGGCCACTTTTCCTTCAACGTAGACGGAGGTCGCTGCGACAACTGCCAAGGGGAGGGCAAAGTGACCATTGAAATGCAGTTCTTACCCGACGTAGAACTTACCTGTGAGGTCTGCCAAGGCCGCCGTTTCAAGAAACACATCTTGGAGGTGACCTACCAAGACAAAAACATCCATGATGTCTTGAACCTCACCATCAGCGAGGGACGGGCATTCTTTACCGGCCACAAAAAAATAGCCGACAAGCTAGAAATTCTCGAAAGAGTGGGCTTGGGCTACCTGCGCATGGGACAGAGCACCAGCACCCTTTCTGGAGGAGAAGCACAGCGGATGAAATTGGCATATTTCCTCAGCCTGGGCAACAATGCCCAGCAGGCGTTTTACATCTTCGACGAGCCCACCACTGGTCTCCACTTTGACGACATTAAGAAGTTATTGGCAGCCATGAATGAGTTGGTAGAGCGGGGCAACACCGTACTCATCATTGAGCACAACCTTGACGTAATCAAGTGCGCCGACTGGCTGATTGACCTGGGACCCGAGGGAGGATCCGGAGGCGGAGAACTTCTTTATCAAGGTCCGCCAGAAGGGCTTTTGGAGGTAAAACAATCTCATACCGCCAAATACCTTGCTGAAAAACTCACAGAAGAAAACCTTGCAAGCGAGGCGTGATTTTTGCCCTAGTTTATTCAGGAGACTTTTCTATTTTGAGTTGAATGATCCCTGCCATGTTGCAGATTGGCACC
>CAZFPQ010000056.1:12224-32255 GCA_964521065.1 uncultured Bacteroidia bacterium
TTTGAGCGGCTACAGCGATTGTTCCTAGTGCCTCCCATGGTTGCACTGGTAGGTTTTGCCTTCTACGTATTAAGAAGCTACTGGCTCACGGGGTCTTGGCTCATTGAACAAGCGGAAACGGCTCAAGCCCTTGGTTTCGGTTGGCGCGAAGACATGATTTTGGGAGCCTGCATTTTAACCATGCTCAGCGTGATTCCTTGGGGCTTGTTGCAGATCTACCTATTTGCCACCCAAAAACAGAACCTCAAGCTCTTCCTTGGTAGCCTATTGGGTTATGCCCTGGTCGGTTACTTCATCTTATATGACGCCCTGAATTTGGTTCCTTCTTATTGGGATTGAAGTCCTTCCCAACTAAAGCTAAGGCCTGCATTTTCTTGTAAACGCTTGAGCAAGGCATCTCCCATCGCTACCGATGGCGTGAGAACCCCATAGCTTTCTGGCTTTTCATCACGGCTTAGGCAAATCGCCGTTTCAGCCAGCATTTTACAGGTAGATCCATATCCTGGGTCCCGGTCTCCTTTTACCCGACATTTGTAGACTTGGCCGGTTTCATTTGTTCCAAAAAAATCCACTACGTAAAACCCATTCTCTCGGGCACTTTGGCTGGGCCCTTCTCCCGGTTTGGGCATGACCCAAGCGAGGATGGTCCCCAGGGGAGTACCCGGAGTAGCTGATTGCAGCAGACCCATTCCCCAAGCCATGCCTCTGGCTGCTATTTTGCTTCCCCAACCGTCTCCCATCAGGGTCGCTTCTTCATAGCGAAAATCCCGGCCATAAGGGTGGCCACTGAGAGCTTGACTTCGCCGGACCACTTTGGTATTGATGGCTGACATCACGAAGGGAGCCATCCAACCCTTGGCAATGGGATCATACTTGGCCTCCATCAAATCAGGTTCGTCCTGGCCATCCTGATCGCCAAGCGGATTGAGCCCATAGGGATTGGCCAAAACCTGTAAAACAGAGGGGTCTTTTTGGCTATCTACCAGTACCTGATTGAGGCTGGCAATGGTCCCTCCGCTGAATCCGCCTTTGCCGGCTTTGAGGCGAAATCGAATGTGCTGTAAATAGGCTCCCGTCTCCGCTTGAGCTTTTTTCTGCATGAAGTAGACTCCCATATCCGAGGGAATGGAATCAAAGCCACAGGTGTGAACGATTTTGAGTTGCTTTTCCTGAGCTATTGCGTGATGCTGATCGATCATTTTACGCATCCAGGGCACCTCTCCAGTCAAGTCGCAATAGTGGGTTTCTTCTTCCACACAGGCCTGAACCAATTCTGAACCGTAAGACGCGTAGGGCCCTACCACACTACAGATCACCCGGGTTTGAGCACAGAGCGCTTTCAAAGCAGCCAAATCATGGCTATCTGCAATGAGTAATGGCACTTTGGCTCCTATCTGCTCTGCTACCTTGCGCAGCTTGCTTTCATTGCGGGCCGCCATGGCCCAGCGCAGGTCTCCCTCTGATCCATAACGCTGCTGCAGGTATTCGGCTACCAATTGGCCGGTGAAGCCCGTTGCGCCCCACACGATGAGTTCGAAAGTCCGTGATGTTGTCTCTGCCATAAATAGCTTTTCTAGCTAAAAAGAAATAATAGATAGACTTGTGGCAATTCAATAAAATCTCCGCTCTAGTCTCGATATTGCTGGCCCAATGCATCTGCCATTGCCACTAGCCACAAATCGCCCTCCTAATAAGCAAAAGTTTCCCACATCACCCTACAAAACCAATTCAACTGTGATAGAAAGATGCCATCGGCTTTTTTTGCTGATATCCATTCTGGGGGCTTTAGGCATCCATGCCTACGCTCAATCAAGTTCGGCTACCATTTCCTTCCAAATTTTTGATCAAGCAACTGGTAATCCCCTGCCAGCTTCTACCAGCCTGTTACTACAACTGCCTGATAGCGGATTGGTTACGGGAACCTTAACGGATGATCAGGGGCGGGGAAGTTTTCAGGGGATTGCCCCAGGAAGCTACCTTATGAAGGCCTCCTACCTTGGCTTTTCTCCCATTGAAGAGGTCATTTTGGTAGGCAGGCTGAACCAGTATTATGATTTGGGAAGGCTTTATTTGACTCCCTCGACTACCCAGCTCTCTGAGGTCCTCATAGAAGGAGAACAATCAGCTCTTTCGACGGCTTTGGACAAAAAGAGCTTCTCCCTAGATGGCAATATTTCCCAAATAGGAGGCTCGGCCCTGGATGCCATGCGGGGCCTCCCCGGGATTACGGTCGACGCCGAAGGCAAGGTCTTGCTGCGGGGCAGTGATCAAGTAGCCATCCTAATCGATGGCCAACAATCTAGTCTTACGGGTTTTGGCAACCAACAAGGCCTGGAAAACATTCCCGCAGCCAATATTGAGCGCGTTGAAATCATCAATAACCCCTCGGCTAAGTATGATGCTTCAGGGATGGCGGGGATCATCAATCTCATTTACAAAGAAGACAAACAGCTGGGACTGAATGGAGATCTGGGGTTCACTTATGGGTTGGGAGAGCTTACGGAAAGAAGACCGGATCTTCCCACGGAGTTAGGTCGCTTCTCACTTAATCCCAAGTATATTCCTAGCCTAAATCTGAATTACAACCGCAGCCATTGGAATGCTTTTCTTAGGGCGGAGGTCCTTCGCCAAAGGAAACTCCCCAACAATGAATTCAATACCAGAACCTACGAAGATGGGCGGATAATCGCTTCACAAGTCCCTGAAAACCGAACCCAAACACAGTATATTCTAAACGGGGGAATAGACCTTCAGTTGAATGAGAGAAACCAGCTGGGCTTTTCAGCCATCGTGGACTACGAAAATCATGTAGATACGGCCCAGGTACCCTATATCAACTTGAGCAGCGATGAACGCAATCGCTATTGGCACTGGTCAGAGCGAGAAACCACTGGCTATCTGAATTTCCGCAGCAATTATGAACACAAGTTTCTCCAGCCGGGACACGAGTTAGAAAGCAGTTTGCAATACACCCGAGGAATCGAGGACGAGCAGTATTTCTTGACCGATAGCTCTGCATTCAGGATGGGACAGGACACCACCCACATCATCGCGGTAGAGCATACGGGCGTTTTTCAATTGAACTACACCAAGCCCCTAAGCAGTGGGCGACTCGAAGCTGGCAGTAAAATTCAAATCCGTCGCATTCCCATTAGCTATGAAATCGGTCAAGGGGAGGCCTCTATTTTATACGACCAAGTAGGTACCTTCTCCAATTGGGGAGAAAGTATCTATGCCGGCTATTTGAATTACATTTGGGAAAAACCAAGCTACGAACTTGAAGGTGGATTGAGGGCAGAGCAAACCTTGGTTTTCTACAACCTGGACCCCAGTAACATTTACTACCCTCAAAACGACGCCTATCAATACTTTCAACTTTATCCCAACCTTCGTTTTACCCTGAAGGTCCATCCCCAGCACGGTCTATCCATCTTTTATAACCGTCGAGTGGATCGTCCAGGCGAACCTGAATTGAGGGTATTTCCCAAATACGACGACCCAGAATTATTGAAGGTAGGCAATCCCTATTTGAGGCCCCAGTTCACCCAAACCCTTGAACTGGCCTACCGCTTTAGCTGGGAGAAGGGATCGGTATTTTTCTCCAGCTATTACCGGATGATTGATGATCCATTTACCCGGGTATACAGCATCGATACGACCAGCATCGAGTATGACATCGTGAATCGGATCTACCAAAATGTAGGCAGCGGTACCCAAGTCGGAATCGAAATCCTCGCCTCCCAGCAGCTCAGCGAAGCCTGGAAGCTCAGCGGCAGCTTTAATCTCTATCAGAATACCATCGAGGCTTTTTCTGGAGAATTGCTCTTTCCTTATGTTCGCGCTTTTAGCCTGCCCAGAACACAATTGATAACCTGGGACATAAAAATCAACAATCAGTTCCAATTAAAAGAAGGATGGCAAATTCAGCTGACCGGGTTATACTATGCCCCCATCAATCTCCCTCAGGGGAAGCAGCTTTCTAGGGCATCGATAGACTTGGGGCTGAAAAAATCCTTTTGGGACCAAAAGGGGGAAATCCTCCTTTCAGCCACCGACATCTTCAATCAGTTTGGTATTCGCCAGGAAATCCAAGGTGAAGGATTTGTCAACGTATATGAAAACCTTTACGAAACCCAGGTAGTCAGGCTAGGGCTTAGATATAAATTCTGACCGGCTAGTCTATTCACAGCTCTTTACCTCGGCGCGGGCAAAGAAAAAAACAAGGAAATCAATTTTTCGTTTTTAGCTCGGGTAAGATAACAGGCTAATCCTGAACTATTTGTAACTTGCGGTCAGCAAATACGATTGTACTCTCCCCATTTTTAACCCAAAAATTTTGAGTTAATGAGATACAATTGGATTACATTTTTTCTGCTGGTCGGCCTATTGAGCCTCATCTGGGCCTGTAACCAGCCTATCAACGTCCCCCCGATTAATGATCCTAATGATCTGGCAAATTTTCTCTCAGATTCATTAGGAATAGATTCCTGTGTAGTTCGAGATACGATCTCTGCGAGTGCCTTGCCACCTAATGTGCCCTCCTATCTTAACGCCAACTTCCCTCAGGACAGCATCCGTGAGGTTTTGTTTTATCAATCGACTACAGATTCGCTCTACCAGGTCAACTTGAGCAGCGGCACGGTTGTCTTGTTCGACGCAGCGGGAAATTATCTATGGGATGGAGATCCCAGCATATTAGCCCCAACTGCCTTAGACGACGACTTGGTAGATAGTCTCAACTTATATTTTCCGGGCCTAGATATAGACGAGGTAGAACTGGAGTGGAGCTATGGAGGGGTTCAAGCGTATGAAATAGAACTGGAATCGGACATTGAGTTGTATGTTTTTGTATCAGCAGATCATATTTGTTTCATCGTTGAGGATGATGACGATGATGACGATAATGATGGTCCTTATGACTGTGACGATGACGACGATGATTACTACCCAGTAGATAGTCTCTCTGCCACCATTATTCAATACATCGACTCTGTGTATCCCAATGCGACCATTGAAGGCTGCGCGGAAATAGAGTCTTTCTGCGACAGTGTTGACACTTATCACATTGAGATTGAAAAAGCCAATGGCGTAGATGTATATCTCGTTTTTGACTTCAATGACATGTTCCTTCACGAGCTAGTCGAAGCAGGCTTATCAAGCTTGCCTTCTGCCGTCCGGAGTAGTCTCTCTAACAATTATTCAGGCTTTATCCTGGAGGATGAGATCCACATACTTACCCAAGCTAATGGCGATGAGCTGTATCAAGTCTGGATAGAGAATGATGATACGGATGAGGAGCTAAGCGTCGTCTTTGATATGAACGGAGGGGTGATTTGCGAGGTAGATGACCCCTGATTTTATCATTGCGCCAAGCCGCTCATTGAAGTGGAAAAAGGAGGCTTGAATAAAGAGAAAAGCTTCAAAAAACTAATGAAGAAGCTCTACCAAATACGGCATAACTCCTGTAACTTTCTCAACTCCCTTAACTTGTTCACTCCTTAACTTCCCCCCTGCTGCTGTTCACCAGCTTTCATAACTACGAAGCCTATGCGAAACAAAATCGGAACCCTACCAGCCCTCCTCATCCTATCGCTGATCGGGCTATGGAGCTGCGACAATGGAAATGGGATGATGGGAGCTTATGAAGCTTATCGAAACCTTGAGGTAGTGGAAAACACCTTCACCGGCAGGGTCGATGTTACCTCCCGAGGAAGTGATCCTGGTGGGGATTTCTATGGAAATGGAGATTCTGGCACCTATTCCTTTGCCTGGGTCAATAATCTTCCCACCGCAGATGTAAATTTTGATATTACTACTCCTACCGGCTCAGTTAAGATGATCATCAATGATGCGGATAGCGTTGAGGTCCTCAACAAAATTTGTTCAGCCAGAGGAGATCATACCTTTTCAGGGGTGACTGACCACGGAACCCCTGGTACATGGCTCGTAACGTTGGTTTTCATTGATTTTGATGGTGATGGGAGCTACTCTTTAAGTCCGGGGGATTGATTCCTAAGAGGCTGTCTGGGTTTTTCCTTTTCGGCCTAAACTTGTCTTGCCACGAGTACTTGGGATTAAGGGCCCCAAGTAGGAGTCTGACTGTGCCGATTTTTCTCGAAATAGCCCGCTATTCCTCAAAAAATTTGCTTGTCAGAACCAAAAAATCCGGCGTTAGGGCTCGAAATACCAAAGCCCAAACAGCCTCTAAGAAGATTAAATCCAGAATGCTCTCTGGCTCGGCCTTGCATCCGAACCAGAGAGCATTTTCATATGAGCTCTTGCCACTACCTTAGGATCACCCGACGAGTAAGCAAGCGACTCCCCACTTCAACGCGTAGGACATACACCCCTGTCGCTAATCCTTCCAAATCCAAATCCCATTCGGCACGTTGAGCCTGCCTAGACGCTGGCTGCAAGACAGGTTGACCTAGCGCATTGAACAACGTCAACTGTACAGGAGCTGCCTCAAGTTGGGCAAGCTGAACCTGTAAGCGTCCTTGAGTAGGATTGGGGAACACCGTTAACTCAAACTCCTCTTCCAGCTCATCCAAATCAGTCACCCCTTGTGAATCTACCGCCAAATAGGTAGGCTTAGATTGCGTGCCGCAGGTAAGAATGCCATTGGGATCTCGTAGACAGAGGGTCGTTTCAAATTTTTCTGCGTCGATGAAGGCGAAGTCATCTACGTCCCAACCCCGCAAGGAAGTATTGTCATCCGAAACGAACTGAAAACGCAAACTCAGGTTTTGTCCTTCGAATTCACTCAAATCCGCCCAAGATTCTAGGTAACCCCGACTGTTTCCGCTAAAGGCAGGACGTGCACCCGCTGGGTTGTTGCTACCTACCCCTGAGTTGTATCCATTGATGACAAAGTATGGCCCCAAGTCTTCCCACTCCGTACTGCCTTCCGGTAGGAATTCCACAAATCCACCGTCCCAGCCCCCTTCAGTCGCATATTGGTGCCAAAAGGCGAATACCGTCTTAGGTCCTACCCGATAGGGGGGCAACTCCAACACTTGTTGATTGATGGCTCCCACATTCGGAACAAAAAAGTGTCGGCTGCCACTCCGAGGACGGATAGTAGAAATTTCCCAGCCGTTTGACCCCACTAAGCTAAGGGGAATATAGGTCGCGACATTGCCCTCCAAACTATCAACCTGATCATATACACTAAGCTGAGCGATGTTTCGAACAGTTGTGGTCAGCATACAAGTATCTCGGCTCAAGTCTTCCAAAGGGCCTGGATCAATGGTCACTCGGCTGGCACCCGTGAGAGAGGGATTACAGTCTCCCAGGCCAGTTTCAGTGAATAGTTCCTGAGGGACGTCTCCCTGGATGCTGAGATCGTCTTCCAGGCTTCCGGTGCGATTGGACCACTGAATCAGGTACTTGACCGTATCACCGCGAGTTACTCGAACGGCATCGGTTTCATTGGCGATGTACAAAATGCTTTGACAAAGAGGAGGCAAATCAAAGGCCTCAGTCCCATCACCTCGGTCCCCACTGCTTCCTTGGTCCGCGCTGTAACCCAATCCCCGCCTAGCAAACGCCTTCCAGATCAGGCATTGGTTGGCCCCATTGCTATTGATTTGGTCTGCAAGCAAAATGGCATCTCGCACATCCGCGAAACCAGGCTGAGCAGGCTGCAGCTTGAGTCCATCCATGACCAATTGGATGGCCATTACGTTACCAGCCGTGCGATCCCGTAAGTTGGGATCAAAACCATATTCGTCTATCAAGTCCCAATACAGGTCCCACAGCATGGTCGCCATCACGGAACCGACCCCATGGGGAACAGTCAGGCTTTTGATGTCATCGTAGGTCAAGTCATTGACGGCAAAATCTGGCGAATAGCGGGCTGGGCGAATTCCGGATCCGCTTGGGGCTTGCTCTTCCAAAAAAGTGGCCATGCCCCGTGCAGTATTCCGAGTATCTCCGTTGCGATGGGTCAGTACCAGCCCAAACCAGTCGCTCCAGCCTTCCCCGGCTTGCTCTTCGTTGCTCAGTCCTCCAAACTCATTGGGGCCTCCCGTCAATCGATTGGAAATACCATGCCCATACTCATGGACGATGACGCCGTTGTCAAAGTCGCTGTCCTCTCCGCCAGCCAAATCAGTCTTTACCAAGGATACCTCCACAGGCCCCACTGACAACGCATTGCGGATCACACTACCATCCGCCTGACTGATCATGGCCGAAGGGATGGTGATATTTCCATTGTCATTACCTGACATAGGAAAAGGGGCAGTGCCAATGTTATTTATGACGATTACAGCCACCGCACCCGCATTCTGAGCGTTTCTGACCTTGTCGACAAAGCTACATCCTCCCCGATCTACTACCGCAATCTTGCCTGTAATGGCAGCAGGGTTGTCAGCAGCGGCACAACCGTCGGTAGAACTGCTACTTTGCATGATCACCAAGTCTTCAGTCAAAGGCAATTCGGGCAAACCTGGTCCAAATCGTGCCCCAGGTGCTTGATAATCCCCGGCAATGCTGCTAGGAGAATTGACCGTAAGGCCGGGCACAAATACAGGGTTCCAAATAAACATCTGCATCCGGGGCGTAAAGCCATCTGGAGGCGTAGAAAAATTGGCATTATTGAATCCAGAACCGTCACGAGCATCAGCAATCACGTAGTCTCCTCCCGTACCCCCTCTTCCGTAGTTATTTTGTTGAAAATTCCCTGCCGCCTCATCGAAGCCAAGGTGGTAAAAAACATCGTGGACGACGTTGTTCCAATAAAACAAGTTGACCACTGCCGCATCTCGGTTATCATTGGGGCTTCCATTGGGATCAAAAGGAAAATCAAAGCTAAGAGAACTCCCGCCATCAGGGCTATAGCCACCAGGATCATTGGTCCCATCCAAGTCCTCCAGGGCAAACACGTTGTTGCCTCGGGTGATGGTAAACTCTGCACCTAGCTGTCCATCAATGTCATGCCAGCCAAAGGGAGAAGCCATGCTGTCGGCTGGCTCAGAAACCAATTGGAACCCCCCGTGATTGGGACTTTCGATGGGTTGGGCCAATACCCGGTAAGAGCTGCCGTCTCGAGGACTTTTGATGTCCCGAATGCCATGGGAGCATGCCCCCCCCTCGTGATGGTGCTCACGATGCTCAAAAGGGTGCCGATGCTCTCCCCAGCTACAAGTATGCACCCAATCTTGCCGGGTCAGGACTTCCCCGGTTTCGGCATCCACCCAATAGTTCCACCAATGATCCCGCTTGGGGAGGTAAATCCGTAGGTACCAGGCTACATGAAGATCCCCCGCCTGGTCTGACTGAATGGTTAGCTTTACCGGGATATCCTCAACAGATAGGTCCCCCCCTGCCAGCAGGGTATTTTGTTCCAAATCATCTGAGGCTTGCAATACCTCAAATTGGGCGGGTGGGTTCAGGCCCAGATCTACTGCAGCTAGGCGTACCGCCTCCAACGCATTGATACGGGGCAAGGAACTGGGAACTCTTTTTTCTAAATGGGCCTCTAATTGGTTGTGGGCATTGATAAACTGCCCATGGCGATCAAAGTTCGCATTGTAAAAGCCACTTTCGACTTTTAAGCCTCTAAATCGCTGTTTCAAATAGACATGAGTGACCCCATTGTGGCGAGTTTGATATTCGTCGCTGATTTCTAAGCCACTCAAATCAGTGGCGACAAAACCCGTAGGGAGAGTTTGTCGTAGCTGGCGGATGTGTTGCTCTCCCAATGTTTGCCCCAAGATCAAGCCAGGAAGGAAGAGCAGTCCTAGCCAGAGGGCGACGCTGTGTGAAGTCCGCATAAGGATTTGACTAAATGATATAAAAGCCAGGGGTTTGGAGCTGGTTTTTAGGTAGCCAAGTCGATTCTCTCCAAGCAGCTAAGGATAAAATAAAGCTTTACTTGGATTCGTCATTCGGTTTGGTATTTAAGTATGTTATATAAGAAACGAAGCATGTGAATTGTTGGCTGGGTGGGAAGTTGATCATTTTTTTCACCAGTAGAAAAAGAGTAAACCCAGGATATATCCATTGATCCTATCCACCGTACAGCCAAAGATCAACTTCAACCTGTAGTAAGCAATTGCGGTTGACTGGAAAGGGAAAAGCCTTATCTAAGCCGGAACTTAGTCAGTAATATAACCGCTTTACGCGCAATTTTCCCCCTCCATTTTTGTAGTTTCACCTTCATTGTAAGCCCACTGACAAAACTGCTATGCCTGCCACCTTGAGTAAGACCGAAATCTTAGAAACCCTACAAGAAATAGACGATTTAAAAGACGTCCCTCAGGACCAATTGGAGTGGATGATTGACCACGCCGAAATGAGGCCCATGCAGGTAGGAGACAAACTCTTCTCACCAGGAGATCCCTCCGTTTATCTCTACATCGTTTTTGAGGGGAGAATGAGGATTTGGTTTGACCAAAATGGCCAGAGCCGAGAGGTCGGGCGCTGGCAGCGTGGCGATATCAGTGGAGTCTTGCCCTACTCTCGCTTAAAAAATGCCCGTGGCCATGGCATTGCTTTGGAGGAGACGCTGCTGTTTTTGCTGCATAGAGATCATTTTCCTGAAATGATCCGCGAGCACTATGAGTTGACCGCGGCATTTGTGCACAACATGACCAACCGAGTCCGAAACTTCACCACCTTACAGCAGCAAAATGAAAAGTTGGTTTCGCTTGGAAAGCTCTCCGCCGGCCTAGCCCATGAACTCAACAATCCTGCTTCTGCCGTAGTCAGAGCCGCACAAGACCTAAAGGACCACCTGAGTTATGTCCCAGATAAGTTCAAACGGGTGCTGACCATCAAGATGGAGGATCCAGAAATCGACGCAGTCAATAAGCTGATGTATGACAAACTAGCCCAGGGTCTAGTAGATCTTCCTCTCCTAGAAAGAAACGAGCGGGAGGATGAAATTACAGATTGGCTGGAGGATCAAGACCTAGAAGCGGAGGAGGAGCTGGTAGAGAATTTTGTAGACTATGGGTTTAGAGAAGAAGATCTAGATGAAATTTTGGAGCAGCTGGGAGATCAAGAAATCGGGCCCGTTTTGGGCTGGATCGATCAGGTCATGACCACGGAGCGGCTAGTGGGGGAAATTCGAGATGCTTCTAAACGCATCGCCGAATTAGTAGGGTCCATCAAATCCTATACCCATATGGATCAAAACCAGGCCCAAGACCGGCAACGGGTTGACATCAAGGAGGGCATTTACAGTACCCTTACCATTCTCAAGCACAAATTCAAAGGCAACAAGGTTCAGCTCGTCAAGGAGATCCCCACGGACTTACCCAAGGTATTTGTCTATCCAGGCGAGCTCAACCAGGTCTGGACCAACATTTTTGATAATGCTCTCGACGCCATGCCAGACGGTGGTACGCTGACCATCAGAATCATAGAAGACGGTCCTTGCTTATTGGTAAAAATCATCGATTCTGGTACCGGTATTCCACCCGAAGTATTGCCTCGGATTTTCGACCCTTTCTACACCACCAAATCCATCGGCAAAGGAACTGGTATGGGGCTAGACGTAGTGCAAAAAATTATACTCCATCACCGAGCCAGCATTGAAGTAGATTCGGAACCTGGACGCACCGAATTCAGAATTTGGCTTCCACTTGAATAGCTTCCCCTACTTTCCTCTCATGACAACATTCTCATCGCGGCAGCTCATCTTCGATTGCGACGGAGTCATCGTAGACAGCGAAATCGTGGCTACCCGGGTGGTGCTACGCATGCTAAGACCTCTAGGCTATGTAGTAAGCGAAGCGGAGCATAACAGCGCCTATTCCGGGTTACTTGAGCACGAAATTCTCCATCGCATCCAACAAGAGCATGGAGTAGAACTGCCTTCAGATTTCCAGCCTCGCTTGATAGAAAACATCATCCAAGCTCTGGAAAATGAACTTCAACCCATTCCTGGTATGCCTGAGCTACTCAGACAGCTACCCGGCCCCATAGCAGTAGCTTCTAATAGCCTGGTTGTTCATGTAGAACGCTCACTTAGGATTGCTGGCGTACGGGATCTGGTCGGTGACCGGATCTTTTCCTCTGAGCACGTGCCCCAAGCCAAGCCTGCTCCTGATGTCTACCTCTTGGCCTTAAACACCTTGGGCTATGAAGCCGCCGATACGGTCATAGTCGAGGACAGTTTGGCAGGAGCCAGTGCAGCCTTGGCAGCAGGAGCTACCGTGATTGGGTTTACGGGAGCCTCCCACCTACATGCCGGCCATGATCAAAAACTACTCACCCTTGGTGTATCTGCTGTGGCAGACAGCGCAGAAGAGCTGCGCCAGCTCTTGTCGAATTGAGGACCCGCTTCTCGGAGAACCTCGTAGGGGTTGGCATTCCCAATGCGGCCTCTAATGTAGATTTTTAATCCCGGTGGTTTCTAGCGCGGATTTAAGATCTCTGTATCCTATTTTTGCGGGCTATGCCACTTAGCTACACCTTGAACCACGTGGACGCCCAGTCGCAAGCCCGCGCTGGGGAGATACAAACCGACCACGGTCGCATTGAAACGCCCATCTTTATGCCGGTGGGAACGGTGGGCAGCGTCAAGGCCTTGACCCAGCAGCATTTGACGGACTTGGTAAAGGCACAAATCATCCTGGGCAATACCTACCACCTATTTCTCCGTCCAGGCACCGATATCCTGGAGCAAGCTGGGGGATTGCATCGCTTCATCGGTTGGGATCGCCCCATGCTGACGGACAGTGGTGGTTATCAGGTTTTTTCCTTGGCCCAAAACCGAAAAATCACGGAAGAAGGAGTCACCTTCGCCAACCACATCGACGGGGCCAAGCATCTCTTCACCCCGGAATCGGTGATGGAAGTCCAGCGTAGCATCGGAGCAGACATCATCATGGTGCTCGATGAGTGTCCCCCCTACCCTAGCAGCTACGACTACGCCAAGGATTCCATGGAACTAACCCATCGCTGGGCCCAGCGTTGCAAAGACAACTTCGAGCAGCATCCGCCTAAGTACGGCTACGAGCAAAACCTGTTTCCCATCATCCAAGGCAGCACTTACCAGGATCTCCGTACCCAATCCACCGAGTTTGTGGCCGGCCTAGACCTGCCAGGCAATGCCATTGGAGGATTATCGGTCGGGGAGCCAGCCGAAGTAATGTACGAGTTCACCGACTTGAGCTGCCGCATCTTGCCCAAGGACAAGCCACGCTACCTCATGGGAGTGGGCACCCCCGCCAACTTGCTGGAATGCATCGCCCTGGGCGTAGACATGTTTGACTGCGTCCTCCCCACCCGAAATGCCCGCCATGGCCTGATTTACACCCGCGAAGGCATTCGCAACCTCAAAAACAAGAAATACGAAGCAGACTTTTCTCCCCTAGACCAAAGCAGCGACTGCCCCATCGACCACCAATACAGCAAGGCCTATCTGAGGCACCTCTTCAAGGCCCAAGAATACTTGGCCTTTACCATCGCCAGCGTCCATAACTTGGCTTTTTTCTTATCCTTGGTCAAAGAGGCGCGTCAGCACATTTTGGCGGATACCTTTGGGACTTGGAAGGACAAGATGGTGCCGAAGTTGGAGAGGAGGTTGTGAGCAGATCGCCTATTACTAAAGAAAAGTCAAGTGGTCATTTAGGGATAAAACCTCAACAAAATCCCCATACCAGCTTGAACCAATTCTACCGCAGAAAGGCTGGGTCGATCAGGGGGGAAATATACCTGTTCTTGCTGGGTGCTATCAAGCGGAATGGAAACAGGCCTAGATCCATTTTCCGTCACGAGGGCATACTGCCCATCGAGAGGTTTTTGCACCTGTTCCAATGCACTGCGTTGCTCAGGCAAGGCCTGTGGGGAAGGATGAAAATAGCGCCAAGTGCCTAGTCCAATTGCAAGACTCAGGGAAGTGAGGTACACAAGTTTAGCCATGGGGATAGGGAGTATCGTTTGAGCTTTCCAGTAATGACGCATTCAACGCCGAAAAAGTTGGGAAAGGCCCAACTATTCATCCCTCAACGCCTTAGCTGGATTGGCAATGGCGACTTTGACGGTCTGGGAATAGACAGTTAAGCCTGCCACCAGGAGAATGATCAATACTGGCACCAAGAAGACCCAGGTGGGCAAATCGATGCGAAAGGCGTAGCGCTCTAGCCAACGATGGATCAAGTAATAGCTCAGAGGCAGCCCCAGGACGGTAGACACGACCAAAAGCAGCATGAATTCTCGCCCCAGCAAGTTCAAAATCTCCGTTACACTGGCCCCTAGCACCTTGCGGATCCCGATTTCACGGCCCCGCTTTAGCACCGTGAAGGAAACCAGCCCAAACAGCCCCACACACGCAATCAAGATGGCAAAGCCCGTCAGCAAGCTAAATACCTGCCCAAATTGCACATCAGCCTGATACTGCTTGTCATACTCTTGGTCCATGAAAAAATAATCAAAAGCACTGTTGGGAAAGGTTTCATGGTAAGTTTCTTCCACTTGCTTCACCTGAGCCCTAGCGTCCCCAGGCTGTAGTTTGATGCTGATGAAATCTCCGCCACTTTTGGTCTGCATGAAAATGACGGGAATGAAATCGCTTTTCGCGCCCGCTTGGTGAAAATTTTTAACCACCGCACGAATGCGTCGCTTCTTGCCCCACATATCTAGCTCTTTGCCCAAGGCCTCTTCAGGACTGGGGATTCCCCACAATCGGATGGATTCCTCATTGACGATGACTTCTAACTCATTGAGTACCTCGGGTTGATTTTCACTCGCTGGCAGAAAATTTTGCCCAGCCAAGACCTCCATTTTCATGGTAGGAATAAACTCCTCATCCATGAAGTAAATGTAGAAGTTGTAGTTGTGGGGCTCCAAGGTCTCTACCAAGTCAATGCCCGTGGTGGTGCCCATCTCGTGAGAAGGGAGACCCGGAACGCAGGAGGATCTGGTCACCGCCTTGAAATAAGGTTGCTGCAGGATCTCGTTTCGGAAAGAGGGATAATGAGCTTTCATCATTTCTCGATCCGGGGTGCGGACCACCAGGGTTTGTTCGATGTCTACCCCCAGGTCTATTTGTTGGAGAAATCTTAGCTGCAGATCTGCGGTAAAGGTTTGGATGAGCAAAAACAGGGTGATCACGAACTGAAGAACTACCAAGCCCTTGCGCAACCAGATTCCTCGGCTAGAGCGACCATACTTCCCCTTGAGTACCGAGATGGGCTTAAACGAGGAAAGGATGAAGGCAGGAAAGATCCCGGCTACCAGGGTAGAAATGGCGATCAAGCCTACCCAAACCAGCCAAAAGTCCAGTTCACCCGCTAGGCCAAGGTTGCTGGGAAGTTGAGCCAACACCTTGAATGAAGGCCAGGATAGGGACACCAACAGAAGTGCTAAGATGCCGGCCAAGAGGTTGAGCAGGGCCGCTTCAGTAAAAAACTGGGCCCTAAGCTGCCCTAAACTAGAACCTAAAATCTTGCGCACCCCCACTTCCTTGGCTCGGTCTAGTGCCTTGGAGGTTGAGAGATTGATGTAATTGACCATGGCAATGATCAGCACCAAAATGGCTACGCCGAATAAGAAGTATACCGAAGTAGCGTCCCCGTTGATTTCTGCTTCAAAAGACTTATGAGAATACAGGTGAATGTCCTGCATGGGTTGGGCGATCACCCGCTCGCTTTCAAGTTTTTCTTCTTTGTACAACTTTTCATTTAGTGCCTCTAATTTGCTCTCAAAGGAGGCATAGGCATCAGGAGAGGTCAGTTTGAGGTAGGTAAAGGTGTTGTTCCCGCCCCAATTATCGGGTCGCTCCCCTAAAGCGGCTTCCATGGTGATGTAGGAAAGCAAAAAATTGACTTTGAGGTGGGTATTGGGAGGGCTGTCAGGAATCACCCCTTTTACCAAAAAAGGCTTGTCTTCTCCTACATTTTCCAGTCGCTCCCCTACTACATCCGTCCGCCCAAAATACCTCAAAGCAACCGACTCCGTCAGCACCACCTCAAAAGGCTCCTCAAAGAGGCCATCCAGGGTCCCGTGCAACAAGGGGTAATTCATGGTCTTAAAAAAGCTGGGATCGGTGGCGTAGACCCCATCTGGCTGACTAAAGACCTCGTTGTCAACTTTGACCACCAATCCTTCCAAATTGTAGGTGCGCACGAATTCCTCTACCTCGGGCATCTGATCCTTGATCAGAGGACCTAAGGGAGGATAGGTTTCGCAGTCTTGATCTACCAATACGCCCCCATCGAGGATATCCATGGTGATGCGGACCAATTGATCCGCCTGAGGATTAAAGTCTTCATAGCTCCGTTCATAGCTCACGTAGCGCATGATGAGCAAAGCCACGGCCAAGCTCAAGGCGGTTCCTAAAAGGTTCACAGCGGTGTAGACTTTTTCTCGGCGAAACACCCGCCAAGCAACGGTCAAATTGTTCTTCAGCATGATCGGTCTATGAATGAGTTTCTGAGGGCCAATAGGTTTGATAAGAGACAAGCGCATCATCCGAAAAACCTCCCAGGTATATCGTCGATTGGCTTTCGCTAAGGAGTAGTTTTCGCTTAGGTCTTGATAAATTTCCTCCAAGTCTCCCTCTAGCTCCTCTACATATTCTTCTCGGAGAAGGTAGCGCAGCAACCGTAAGGGCCAAGCAGGAGGGGGATGATGACTCATGCCCACGCCTTTAACAGGTTTGCAGGGATGGCCTGCCAAAGTTTGGCGCGAACGTCTTTGAGCTCTGACAAAATCCGTAGGGAAACGGGGGTCACTGCATAAATCCTCTTTCGCTTCCCTCCCCTCTTCTTGGTCGCTTCCCCAAATTCAGAGGTCAAAAAGCCCTTTTCCTCCATGCGCTTCAAGGCAGATTGAACCGATCCCACGCTTAATCGCGTTTCTAAGCGCTGCTCGAGCTCCTGTTTGATCGCAACTCCGTACGCCTGGTCTTGCAAGACGATGACGGTCAGCAGCACCAGTTCTTCGAATTCCCCGAGTTTCGTCTTTTTCATTTTCCTCGTAATTGCAGTAAAAATAGAAGCAGTTGATATTAGTCGCAATTGCAGATTAAATCTTAGCAAGCTTGACCATTGAGAGGTTGGGATATTGAGATGATGAGATGATGAGGTGGTAAGGGGATAGATTTTTCCATTTGAAAGGAATCTATACCGTGATTTTCACATCGAAAATCCAGAACCGGAAACGAAGTTTTTCTATCACTAAAAGTCATCCTGATCGAGCGATAGCGAGGAAGGATCTCACGGGTAGCACGGGCCCTGCGTTCCTCAGGAACATGGTTCCAAGGGTATAATTGTAGGTTGGAGTGGAAAGTAAAGCCCGTGAGATCCTTCACTGCCGTTCAGGATGACTCAAGCGGTGGTTGAGTTTTTAAAAAGCATCAGATGCCCTTAAACACCTACTGCTAGACGCTAGACCCTCAAAAACCGTGGAAGGGGGTTCTCAATAAATGGAATGGCCAATGAACCCATAAGCCTTAACTTTTTTAACTCATTAACTATTAACTTCTTAACTACTAACTCCTTAACTCCTCTTCCCCCGATTCGAGCGGCCAGCACCAATCCCAAAAAGCCAGCCCAAGCGGGCTGGCTCATTATCAAGTGCGCGACTTGATGGGGTTTATCGTTGGAGATGCGAAGCGAGAGAGATGGTGAGGCTGGGTAAGCTCTGTTCCAGCCAGATTGGCCTCACCAAAGCCTCGGGCGTAGATGAGTTTTCCGTCTTTGGCCATGGCAAAAGTCGCTCCTGGAATATCATAGGTATTCAAGAAGTTGTTGACCAACTGATCACAATGGCTCATGGCAGGAATGGGGATGCCCGTCTGAGCTGACATCGAAAGCGCCAGCGTCAATAGGCAACTGGTAAAAAGAGATTTCAGGTAGCACATAAAATGAAACTAAGCTTAAAACATGGCTGCATCACGTATAGTTATGGAGAAGGGTTGACGGGGTTAACAATCAATCCTTGAATTTTTGTAATTAATTTCATCGCATGAATGTGCCACCTTACCTAAATAGGATTGGTTTAACCCTACTCGGGTTGGGGTTCTTGCTGGCTTGCCAAAACCCTGAACCAGAAACTCCCAAAAAGCAAGAATTAGCTCCCGGGCGAGCCATGTTGGCCTATTTGTCTTCCCCCATGCTGAAAGAATCAGGCCTGACAGAAGCGGTACTGGGGGCAGAGCTGAAGATCGAGCGCCTGGACCGCAGATCTGGCCAGCTGTTTTGGTCTATGCCTAGGACCGCCGATTCTGCACTGATAGAGGCCGTAAGTACCGAGCCAGATTCCCTCAAATGGGGCTTGGATGTGGCTGGCCTTTCTACCTTGGGCAAAATCTGGCTCAGAGATAGCCAGCGAGTTTTGGTTCAGATGCCCATCGATGATTTCCAAATCGACACCACGAGATCCTACGAGCTCGGCCTACCTAAAGGACTTAGCTATCGCTTTACGGCTCAGGAGCTGCGCGACTTGCTGCGTGCTTACTCCCTCTATAACGGCCCGGCTATCTTTTCATGGGAAGGCCCGGAAGGAAAAACATCCATTGCCAACCATATGGCCCCAGTGGCTAAGGGGGGGGAGTCGACCCTCACTTCCTTGATCAAGGACATGTTCCCAGATTCTTTGCCCCAGGAACAAAAAGTGCAGGCCTTGTTGGAATTTGTGAGTGATGACATCGATTACGAGTTTCACGGCCAGCGCGAGATCTTCATGAAGCCCCACGAGACCATTTTAGCGGGCAAAAGTGACTGCTCAGGAAAAGTGGTTCTGTTTGCTTCACTCTTAGAGCAGATCGAACAGCCCTACCTGCTGGTTTACCTAGACAACCACATCTGTGTAGGGGTTACAGGCGATTTTTCAACAGACAATGAATTGAATTTTGACCACGAGGGAAAAACTTATTTCGTGGCAGAAACCACGGCAGAAGGTTTCGAAATTGGCACTACTGAGTTGTACAACAGCTATACCCCCGACGATTTCTTGTTTCTACAAGCTCCCGGCCAAAACAGTAAGCTTTATGATTTGATGGCGGAGGACTCAGTAGACTTTCTTACCGTAGAAGTGACAGTGACTCAGTAAGTATCGCTCAGAATTCTTCCAGTCGGCTATTCAGACGGTTGATCTTCTCTACTCGGGCAAAAGAATACAAATCTGGATCTAAGCCGTCCAAAAACTGCAAGATGCTAAGTCCCGCTCTGAGCAGTTGCTGCCCTCGGTCAGTCTGTCCTTTGGCCAGCCAAGTCTCAGCTTCTTCGCGAAGCAGATCCGCTAATACGGTCAATTGAGTTTCTTGTAACCCATAAGCCTCCATCAGCAAGGCGGGAAGTTCCTGGGGATCGGTCTGTAAAATCATGCTGCGGTCAAAAGGGAACCAGCCGGCAAAAGCGTCTTCTAAATTTTTCTCCAACTCCTCGAATCGCCCAGCCTCCCTTAGCCCCATCAAACGGGAAATCACGTAGGCCGCTTCTTCGATCATGCGCTGAAAATAGTCTCTTTGGATCATGTGGTAGCTTTACTGTATACAAAGAATCACATACTCAGAGTATGGACTCTCATCCAATCGATCAGGTTGGGGAATTTCTTGTACAAAAATAGGCTTCCACAGCGAAATTTGATTCCACGTCTGGAAATGCCCATCTAGAAATGGGAATCGATGTCATCCGACTGCGCATACCAGTCTCTCCATACCACAAAAAGGCGAACCCATCTTGGATTCGCCTTGGGCCTACGCAGGGGGTAGGCTCACACTCACCTAAGTCTTCAGCGCTTAGTTTGTTCCGCATTGGCTTCTGCTTTGAACTCTTCCTCAAACCAAAACCAGCCTGGGTTGAGGACTTTGTTTTTGATCAAAGCCCAAAGAAAGAGGAGACAAATTCCTCCGGTCACCAGGGATACCCAATAGTGGCCACTGAGTTGGGCTTCGAAGAAGAATCGGAAGCTGAAGGTGATGCCGAGGTAGAGTATCACCAGTATTTGGGAAAGAGTTCGATTGAGTCGCATAGCTGAAAAATGAAGGTGAGTAATAAAGAAGACGCTGTGATATTGAGAGTTAAGGGAGTTAAGGGAGTTAAGGGAGTTAAGGGAGTTAAGGGAGTTAAG
>CAZFPQ010000057.1:0-28624 GCA_964521065.1 uncultured Bacteroidia bacterium
GGCTCAGGTGAAGTTTTAATTGAGATGCGAGATGCGAGATGCGAGATGCGAGATGTGAGAAGCGAGATAATATTTAGTGATAAAAAACTTCGTTTCCGATTACCTGTATAAGCTCTCAAACTAATCCTTAACCCAGTCACCTAGAATACGGACCATGGGGACGGATCAACTTGAACTCATGTTCCCTATCTCCTACCGCTATACTTCCTACCTCTCACCTCCATACCCCGATTACTGGTTTTTTTCTGTTCTTCCACTTAAGTTAGTATGCTGAAAAAAATGTGAGTCCATGCTGACTCAATTGCCTGATTGCCATTCACATTGGTCTCAATATCTCGCTTCTCAACATCTCGGCATCTACTTAAATTCAGAGGACATGGATTTATTCGATGGGGGAGCTAGCTCCAATCCTACAACTTCTGGCCAGCATCTGGCCCCATTACCAGAGAGGATGCGGCCTCAGGAGATTGACCAAGTAATCGGGCAAAAGCATCTTTTGAAACCTGATAGTCCTTTCATGAGGGCCATCCATAGCAGCCGAATTCCCTCCATGATATTCTGGGGTCCGCCAGGTGTAGGAAAAACTACCTTGGCCCAAATCATTGCGCGTAACGCAAAGCGGCCATTTCGGCAACTGAGCGCTATCTCTTCCGGGGTTAAAGATGTACGTGAGGTTCTTCGTTTTGCCGAAGGGAGGCCCGGTACTGTGCTTTTTATCGACGAGATTCACCGTTTCAACAAAGCGCAGCAAGATTCTCTCCTAGGCTCGGTAGAAAAAGGGCGGGTCACCTTGATCGGAGCTACCACCGAAAATCCTTCCTTCGAGGTCAATGCAGCCTTGCTTTCGCGCAGTCAAGTATACAAACTGGAGCCTTTGGATGAGGATGAGGTAAGAGCATTACTCCAACGGGCTGCTACAGAAGATGAGATCCTAAAGGAGCGTGATATCGATATCCAGGAAATCGAAGCAGTGCTGCGCATCGCTGGGGGAGATGCCCGGAAGAGCTTAGCCTTGCTAGATATTTTTGTGAGCACCTTTGGGGCCGAAGAAAAAATCGTCCTTACCAACGAGGCTTTGATGGCTGCGGCTCAGGAACACGTGGCCCTGTACGACAAAAGTGGAGAACAGCATTATGACATTATTTCTGCCTTTATCAAGTCAATCAGAGGGGGAGATCCCAATGCGGCCGTCTACTACCTAGCTCGAATGTTGGATGGAGGGGAAGACGTCAAATTCATTGCCCGGCGCTTGATCATCCTTGCTTCTGAGGATATTGGCAATGCCAACCCCAATGCTCTGTTGCTAGCCAATGCTTGTTTCCAGTCAGTAAATGTCATTGGGATGCCTGAAGCACGCATCATTCTTTCGCAGTGTACCACCTATTTGGCTACTTCAGAAAAAAGTAATGCCGCTTACAACGCCATCAATGAAGCCATGCGCTACGTCAAGGAAGCCCCTGCTCATTCCATTCCCCTTCACTTACGCA
Organism: uncultured Bacteroidia bacterium; assembly: GCA_964521065.1. Lineage (GTDB taxonomy): Bacteria > Bacteroidota > Bacteroidia > J057 > J057 > CAYVAP01. Next base: position 1,488 of record CAZFPQ010000057.1, read on the forward strand.
ATGCACCATCTAAGCTTATGAAAAGTATGGGCTATGGGAAGGGATACAAATATTCACATGATCACCAAGGGGAAGTCAACCATCAGGAATTCATGCCAGAAGAGTTGAGTGGGCGAGCTTTTTACCAACCCAAAAACATGGGGGTAGAGCAGAAAATTCGACAATTTCTAGAGCGAAACTGGGGAGATAAGTATCGGTAAGCAGGGGGAGGGGAGTGAAGAAAGTGAAGAAAGTTAAGAGAGTTAAGGAGTTAAAAAGTTAAGGCATAGGGATTTTTAAGCCGTTGGCCTTATGGCCAAGTAGAATGAAATGGGAGACCGAAAACTTGAGATTAAAAAAGGTCTCAATATCCCAGTCTCCCAAAATCTCAGGGTCTCAAACTCTCACTCAGACAGGTTGAGGAGATTCTTCGTCTAGGGTAGCTTTTTTACGCTTGAAGGGGCGAATGATGAGCCGTGTCCCTTTGTCATAGGTAAAATAACTCCATACCCAGTTGACAAATACCACGGCTTTATTCCGGAAGCCGATGAGGTAAAAAATGTGGACGAACATCCATCCCATCCAAGCCAGGAATCCCTTGAGGTGCAGTTTGCGGAAATCCAAAACGGCCTTGTTACGTCCAATGGTCGCCATGGAGCCTTTGTCAAAGTATTTGAAGGGCTCTAAAGGAGCACCCGTTGCAAGGCGCTTGAAGTTGTCACCCAAGTGGCGGCCCATTTGCATCGCCGTGGGAGCTACTTGTGGATGACCTTTGGGCCATTCTTCTGTTTCCATATAGGCGAGGTCACCCACGGCATATACATTTTCTAGGCCCTCAACCCGGTTATAGGCGTCAACTTTGAGGCGGTTGCCACGGGTAACCATCTCACCGGTGAATCCTTCGGGAATATTCCCTTTAATTCCTGCGGCCCAGATTACCGTTGCGGCATTAAAACTGAGATCACTGTTGGTTTTGACTTCTCGTCCGTCAAAAGCGGTGACTCGTTCGTTAAGGTAGATGTTTACGCCGAGCTTTTCCAGCGCTTGATAGGCATCCTTGCTGGATTTTTCTATCATGCTGGAGAGTAAGCGCGACCCTCCCTCTACTAGGTGGATGTTCATCAAGTTGAAATCCAATTCTGGGTAGTCATGGGGGAGCACATGAAGTTTTAGTTCAGCCAAGGCACCAGCCATCTCTACTCCAGTAGGCCCGCCGCCAACCACGACAAAGTCCATTAGCAAGTCACGCTCATTTATGTCGTCGGTTTCGTGGGTCTGTTCAAAGTTTTGTAGAATGAGGCTCCGTAAATCGAGGGCCTCTGGCACACTTTTCATTCCATTGGCATTGTTCTCAATTTCCTGGTTACCAAAAAAATTGGTGGAAGATCCCGTGGCTAAGACCAGATGATCATAAGCAATGGGGCCGAGGGTGGTCAATACCTCTTGCTTTTCAGTATCAACGCTGTCCACCCTCGTCATGCGAAAGTGGAAGTTTTTTTGTCGGTGAAACATTTTCCTCAAAGGAAAGGCAATGGAGTCAGGTTCCAGGCCGCCGGTGGCTACCTGGTAGAGTAACGGTTGGAAAGTATGGTAGTTATGACGGTCTAGCATCACCACCTGAAACGGTTGTTTAGCCAGCTTTTCCGCCAAAGTGATCCCACCAAATCCACCACCAACAATCACAACCCGGGGATATTCAGAGGTAGGAAGATTAGCTTTCATAATTTTCAATTTATATTGGAAGATGTCCATCTTTACATACGAAAGCAAAGCGAAGTCGTTGAATCAGAAGGGGAGATTTTTTTTTATTTTCGTAGCAAATTCCGGCCTTCCACATGCTATCATCCCTGCAAGCCCAGTTTGACTCCCTAAAGCAAAATCAGGACAAAGGATTGCTGATTCTGATTGATCCTGATAAGCCACCTACCGACTTACCCGCTTTTTTGCGTCAGGCGGAAGGGGTGGGAGCGCGAGCGATTTTGGTTGGGGGCAGCCTAACCTTAGGCTCGGAAATTCAGCAATTGGTACCCACCATCAAGGCCCATACCGCCTTACCTGTGATTTTGTTTCCAGGAAGTAGCCATCAAGTGACTCCAGCGGCAGATGGTATTTTATTGCTCTCTTTGATCAGTGGGAGAAATCCTGATCTATTGATTGGGCGGCATGTGGAGGCTGCGCCTTTAATTGAAGCAGCGAAACTGCAGGTGCTGCCCACTGGCTATATGCTGATTGAGGCAGGGAATTATACCACGGTCAATTACATCAGTCAGACCATGCCTATTCCTCGCAACAAAGCGCAAATTGCGATGAGTACGGCACTGGCCGGTCAGCAGCTAGGTCTCAAGCTAATCTATCTCGACGGAGGGAGTGGTGCAAAGTGGACAGTGCCGGCAGAGATGATTCAAGCGGTGGCTGGGGTAGTCAAAATTCCTGTGATTGTCGGGGGGGGGATGCGCAGCGCAGCGGACGTTTACCAAGCTTGGATGGCTGGGGCAGACTTAGTGGTGGTCGGAACCGTACTAGAGGGAGAAGGAGCAAGCACTTTTTTTGAAGAACTGCATGCCTTCTCTGAAGAAATATGAAAAAAACCCTATGCTTTAAAATATATTTTTCCTAATATAATGGAAAAAACTGCCTCTATTGTGATTTGAGGGGGTTTTTGGTTTGGAATTAATTAAACAAAAGCCAGTCCACTCAGTTCTATTTTGCGATGGATGTAGTAATACAAATGGTAGCAGGTCTCGGAATAGGGACGGTTGTTGCCGGACTTTCTTTGGTTCGGCCAGCTCAGAAGGCGAAGATTGTGCTGGCCGGGGCTTTAGGAGGTGTTTGGGCAGACATTGATGGGTTGAGCTTATGGGCAGGCTTTGACCGCTTTATCGGTGGGCCATTAGGGCTAAGCGAAAGTGGGTTTGAGATTTACTTTGGTACCCATTGGTATTCCCATCAATCTTTTTTCCATTCCATTCTGGGTTTGGTGGTGATGACGGGACTATTGTGGTACCTCAGCAGCATGCTATACGCCCATGGATTGAAGCGGGCTCGCCGCTGGACGCAAGCCGCAGAATATTTGGCTCCCTACTTCTATGCATTTGCAGGAGGCTATGCATTACATTTGGTTGGTGATTTATTCACGCCAGCTGGGGCTTGGGGAGGGATCCGCCTGTTATATCCCCTGGATCAGTATGTAGGGGGATGGGGGATGGTTTGGTGGTGGAACAATTATGACATCTTTCTCCTGCTCTGCCTAGCTCTGGTATTCAATGTATTTAGCCTGATAGCCTTTTCTATGTTGTCCAAGGCCGGGAAATGGCTTCCGAGTGTGATTTATGCTTGCTGCTTCTTGCTGGTAGGCTTACAATTTCACTACCGGAACTACGATTTCAATCACCAAGGATACCTACCTCGAGAGGCAGCTTCGCATGATTTTCAAAAGCAAGTGCTCTCTGAGCCGATCTATGATGCCATGGTCAATCTAGACAAAAGACTCCCAGTCTACTTCTAGTGTAGGATGATTCTTTGTCTGCGAATCTTTCGGGCAAAAAATGCCCATTTGCACGAGTAGACAGAAGAAATCGGGCTATGGGCTATAATGAGGAGTAACTGCCGCAACATACCCCGTACCCCGATTACCGGTTTTCTGATAGCCACCTGCTTAGAGATTCTGGTTCTTTTGGAAATGTAAGCCCCAATCTCCGCGAAGGGTCGGGTATTCCAGGGCTTCATCCAATTTCTGCATAAACCGTTGCCGAGAGATCGGCTTAGCTCCTAGGCTCTCCAGATGGGAGGTCTGCACTTGAGCGTCAATCAACGTGAAGCCAACAGCTGCTAAATCCCGCACCAAGGTAATGAAGGCTGCCTTACTTGCATTGCTTCGCTTAGCAAACATCGATTCTCCAAAAAAACCACTCCCCAAGGATATTCCATAAAGCCCTCCTACCAGTTCACCCTCTTGCCAGGCTTCCACCGAATGCGCTAGACCTAGATGGTGTAGCTCTAGATAGGCGGCCCTCATTTCTGGGGTGATCCAGGTTCCACCCTGTTGGCCCGGTCTGGGGACTTGCTGGCAATTATCTATGACGCTTTCAAAATCTTGGTCATAGGTAATGTGAAAACGTTGTTGATTGAGGATGGGTCGCATAGAACGGGCAACCTTGATTTCCTCGGGAAATAGCACAAACCTAGGGTCTGGCGACCACCACAAAATGGGATCAGGATGGCTATACCAAGGGAAAATCCCCATCTGGTATGCCAGAAGAAGCCTTTCCACTTTTAAGTCTCCCCCTACTGCTAACAACCCATCTGATTCGGCCAGTTCAGGATCGGGAAAAGCGATCCTTTCGTCTAGCCAGTACAAGGGCATATCGCTTGGATCAAATTATGATTAAGATGAATGGATAAGGAGCTTAGTCCAGCTCTTCCATGGTAGCTCCAATGCCACGGTCAACCAATCCTTCACGCATAGGGGAGATTTTTTTACGAGGCCCGCGTTTAACCGCATATTTGCCTTTATAATGGATAATCCAAGCGCATTGTTCAGCTTGCTCGACCGTATGACCGCAAATTTCCATCAAAGACTGAATAACCCAATCAAAAGTATTGACTTCGTCATTCCAAACGATGAGATTAACCGGTGTGTCTGAACTTACCGCTTCAAGGACAGTTTCTAATTCTTTGACCGCAGTATTTTGAAGGGAAAGAAGTTGGTTCTCTAACATCGTTGTGTAGGTTCTATATGGTATGGTGGGTTTCATCGACAAAAATATGCTTTTCCTAGGCAAAAATAAAGCCGTTAGCAGCGCATAATCTAAGCTCCTCAAACTCTCTTACGTTAATTTTTTGCTCAGGCTTATGTTGGTACGAAGTTTCTGTTGTGTGGTTTTGATGTTCCTAACCTTGCCTGAACTTTCAGCTTGGGGCTTTTGGGCTCATCAGAGGATCAACCGTTTAGCCGTATTTACCTTGCCTCCCGAGTTATTTGGGGTGTATAAGGAAAATCTCGAGTTCCTAACGGAACATGCGGTAGATCCTGATAAGCGTCGCTATGCTGTGGACGGGGAAGCCGCCCATCATTACATGGATATTGATCATTTTGGCGTCTTTCCATTTCAAAATGTGCCACGCTATTGGGATGAAGCGGTAGAAAAATTTAGTGCAGATACTTTGGAAGCCTATGGGGTAGTGCCCTACCATATTCCCACGGTGATTTACCGTTTGTCTAAAGCTTTTGAAGACCGAGACTTAGAGCGAATCATGAAATTGTCGGCTGATTTGGGGCATTACGTGGGAGATGCACATGTCCCACTGCATACTACCTTGAACTACAATGGGCAACTGACTGGGCAAAAGGGTATACATGGCTTTTGGGAATCTCGTTTGCCAGAGCTATTTGCGGAGCGGTATGACTTTTTCGTAGGCAAAGCTCAGTACATTCAAGATATCTATTTGGAAGCTTGGGATGCGGTGTTGGAAAGCCATCGGGAGGTGGAGATGGTTCTCTTACTAGAGCGGCAATTGAGTGAAGAATTTCCCGCCAGTAAAAAATATGGGTATGAATCCCGCAATACCCTTACCGTGCGTACCTACTCACGTGAATACGCAGCTGCCTACCACCGGATGTTAGACGGCATGGTCGAAGCCCGCATGCGTAAGGCTATTTTTCGAATTGGCTCCTTTTGGTACACTGCCTGGAGATTGGCAGGCTCTCCTGACCTGAGCAATCTTCGTAAGAGTGGCCCTTTGGAAATCGAACTTCCTGCTTATGATAAGAAGCTCAAGATCGAAGACCGCGAGGCTTACGACCTAGGGCTTCGCTGGGGGCAACCTGGCCAGAGAGCCAAACCCATGGGACTGTATCGCTTTGTAGCCAGCCAAGGAGCTAAGCAGGATCTTCCCAAAGTACAAAGAGAGCGGAGTTTAGCACAGGCTTATTGGCAAAGGCGAAGTGGACAGATCCGCTGGGAAAGCTGGTGGCAACATTTTTGCTCCTTCAAATGGCTGGATTTTTGGAAAATTTCCTCATATTAAAAGAGTCTGCGATCCAAAGCATTTCTGCAGAGGAAATTGCTGATTACCATCCATCATCCCAACCTCTGACATGTCTGATTCTACCCCTAAGCCAGAATCTCCCCCCAGTTCTGATCCCATGTGGAAACGCATGGCTACCGAATTGAGAAAGGAAATTTCTAACCTCAAGAGAGACGATCAAGAAGACGATTTTGATGACGAAGCCAATGCCATTGCTGTAGGTGTAATTGTGCTGGGCCTATTGATCGGGGGATTTTTCTTGATGAGGTTCCTGCTCAAAGAGCCTTCAATAGATCCTGGTTATACCCAACTCGAAGCCATCAAACGGGTGGAGCATTTGGTCTTGGTGCGGCAACATTATGAAACATTGATCCCCGTTACGGATAAGCGCGATGAGGAGAAATTAAAATTTTTGCTCAAGGCCCCGATTGAAATAGATGGCTATCTGGACATGAGTCAAGTAGACTTCTCTTTGCAGTCCGATAGCCTGGTTGTGGTCTGGATGCCACCTGCTTCTATTGATACGCCATATTTAGACCTACAAAATACCGACATCTATGCTCCTGGTCAGTCCCTATTGGCTAGGCTCGGCGAACAGGCTCGGTCTGAAAAAGTGGTGTACCTGGAGGCCTACGATCAGATCCGTGATGCCATGGCTGAATCAAGAAGTCACGTGCGTCGACGCGCTGTGGCGAACGGAATATTGAGCCAGACCCAGATGGAAGGGCAACGCTATTTACGCAACCTCATCAATAGCCTGGGCTATCGGGTACGATTTGAAGCTCCCCTTCAGCTTCCCCCGGGAATCAGTGATTCTACCCGTATGGAGATGCTCTTTCAAAGAATGCAAAGCTTTGAAAGGCAATTGCCTAGTGTAGATGCCCCCACACGGCGTAGCATCTTGGGTAGCATTGGCCGTGCCCTTCGTTAATCAAACCTCATAGTCTCAAATTCTACTGGCATGTTGACTCTTTTTCGATTGATCGGTTGGAGAAACCTGTTGATTTTTATCATGGCTGTGGCCCTCTTTCTACTGGTTCGCCAGGCATTCTTTACCAAGGACCAGCAAGAGATGCGGGTAAATGCCCTGTTTGATGAGGTTGAGTTTGTGCAAGAACTGCGCTTGGTAACCTACTTCTCCGAGGAGCTTCTGGAGATTGGCAGGCAGGACAATATCGGCTATCGCATGGAGGAGTTGACCATAGAGGAGCGAAACCTAAAGCGAGACAGCATTACCCAAACCGCCACTTTGCGGGCCTCCTTGAAAAGAGATTCGTTGACTCGACTTAGGCTGGCCCATTTAGAGGGGCAGATGCGGGTCTGTGAAACCCAGCAGAAGAGTTTAAGCGAATCCATCAAAGATTATCCACGACTTTGGCGAGGCATTGAGAGAAGACTAGCAGCGGATCCAAGGGCTTTTGGGGATAAGTGTGGAATCTGGTATGCCCACATGAAAGAAGCAAAGCGAGGCCGTCAGGCAGATCGGATGAAAGACAGCATATCTTTGTTGGTGAGGGGACTCAGGGCCAAGGAAACCCAAAGAATGGATAAGCTGGATGTGCAAATGCATAATCTACAGGAGAAACGGCGTATTGCCCGGCAGAGCCTCAAAACTATCGAAGGGAATCTAGAAGAGTCCACTATTTTGCTAGAAAGGACCCTGGCTGAATTGTTGGAGGTTAGCACTACCCTTGCTTCTATGCGAGAGGGAGCGGATGAGACAGAAGTAAAGGGAGCCCCAAAGTTAATGGCAGTCGTATCCACCAGTGTCTCTGCTCTCACGGACTTGAGCCGCTTGAAGTACGAAGTAGTCAATGATACCTTACTTCGCATTACTTGTTTACCAGCCGCAGAGATTGATCCTCGAGTCCAAATGGAGCTTGCCGGGGAAGAGGGGCGGTTTTCTCTAGCTTCTCGTCGGCTTAGAGACTTCTTTGGGAAGAATGAGACTGCCGAAGGAGAGGGACGCTATCTTCAAGTATACCTTGAAATGAAAGATGCCTTGGAACGTACCCGAAAGCAGGTAGTATTTGACGCCATGGAGCGAGGCATTCTGGAAGAGGCAGATCAGCTGGCCCGGTCATACCTGGAAGAGACGGCCTTGGCATTGGGATTCTCAGAGGTGGACTTTGAGGCGATCTGTGAGGCCAATGGAGATGAAAACTTAGATGCTGCTGTGGTCTCCGATTCCAGACTCAGTCCCCTTGATCAATGAGTCTAAGGCAAGCTTGGTGGGATCGGGTTCTCCAGCTTTCCTACGGAAGGATATTCCTCATCAGCTTAGTCCCGCGGGTAGCTCTGCTGGCTTATTTATATCCTGATGTGTTACTGGGGGATGCCCAGTATTACTGGGATGAGGCCATCCGAATTAGTGTGGGCGAGTTGCCAGATGTTTATTGGCCTCCCCTTTTACCACTCTGGTTGAGCGGATGGGCAAGAATTTTTGGGCCCTATAACTGGGTGGCAGCCTTGGCTACCTTATGTCTTTGGGCGGTTTTTTACCTGGTATTCGCTAGGCAGTCGGAGGAAAACCATAGCACTAACAAGGGCTTATTAATCCTTTTCAGCTTTTATCCTGCCTTTGTCTTCCAGTCTATAGTACCCCTGAGTCAATTGCCAATGGGCTTGCTGATTCTGCTTGTAGTAAGAGTCTGGCGAAATGGCCCTCACATCTACAAGACCACGCTGAGTGGTCTCATGCTGGGCCTAGCCGTTTTATTGAGGCCGGGTTCCCTTTCAATTTGGCCTATGCTAGCCTTGATGCGGCCCAATGGTGTAGAGCGATGGCCTCGCTTGCAGTGGCTAATCCCAGCCTCGTTATGGGTGCTGGGATGGATGTTTTATGTGCAGCTTCATACGGGCCAATGGATATTTGTTAACCAAGCCAGTAGCTATAACTTATTCATAGGGAATCATCCCGACTCTCCCCATTACAAAAATTGGTGGCTGGGTTCCCACCTTGCACGCGAGGACCTTCAATTTGAGACCTATTACCAGACCTTAGATAGCATCCGGGGTTTGCCTGTGTTGGCCCAGGATCAAGCCTTTCAAGAAGTTACTTGGCGCTATATAAGGCAAGAGCCAGGTATTTTTCTTAGAAGGAGTTGGAACCGTCTGAAAGTCTTTTGGGCATTTGATAGTTTGGCAGGGGCCAGCCTAAGTAAATTCAATCCCTTACTGGGGCTCATAGTATTGGGGATAGATGCCCTGCTATTTCTGATTGTCATGGGTTGGGTGCTTAGGCAAATACTAGGGCAGGACAGTCTAGGCAAGCAGCAAATAAGCTGGTTGGGGCTTTCCTTCTGTTACCAAATTCCCTACCTCCTGGCATTTAGTCATCCTAGTTACCATTTGCCAGTTTTGGTCATCTTGACTGTGATGCCTTTCTCCACGCCTATACGAGGATGGACCAATGATCGATCAGGTCGCCTTTGGCTCACAGCAATGGCCCTACTCCTTTTGATACAAGCCGAGTGGATTTGGCACATGTCTGGATCTTTATGAAGGAAAAAGCTGAAAGTTCTTGTCTATGACTTTTGATGAATTGTCTAAATTCAGGCATGAATTTAAAAGTGGTGCTATGCTTAGCCTTGGTCTGGTCAGGTGGGATGTTTTCTCAACCTTTGGTACCACATATGGGGCCAGATGGCCTCTGGGGATATAGAGATAGCCTTTCTGAAGAATGGCGTATCGCGCCTGGTTATCATCACGTATCTACTTTTAGGGATGGGAAAGCCCTGGTTACCACCGACGAGTTAAGCTATTTGGGGCCAGGAGGCGGCGTTTTTCCACCGCTATATAGAGTACGATCGGCTCGTCGTTGGCGGCCACAGCACATCGTGGATAGCTTAGGGAAGGTGTTATTTTCCTTGCCTACGGGCTTTATGGCAGATCCTTGGGTAGACTTAAGGGAAAGTAAAGTAGCCGTTCGAGATCCCCTAGGGAACTATGGTGCCATATGTTTAGATGGAGAGTTAGATTTGCCGTTTCGCTACCAAAAGGTATGGAGCTTTGGCGAGAATCTAAGAGCAGTTCAGGTAGATCCTACTCATTTTGATTCCCTATATTTTTCTCTTAACAAGGTTCTGCAAGACCAAGTGGATCAGCGTTTACGAAAGTGGAGACAGAGCACCCTGGGAAAGAAATGGCGAAATGAGTACCCTTATGCAGGATTGAACGTGGTGTTCATGGATTCTGCCAATCAGGTCGTGGGTGTCTTGCCACCCCCTTTTATTCCTCCCACTGAAGGTCCCTTTCGCTTCCAGCAGGGGTTGATCGTTGCCTGGGATTTGTCAAAAGAAGCTTTTGGATTATTGGATCAGGATTTTCAAATCGCCTTACCGTTTGAGTATCAGCAGCTTAGTATGGTGGTGGGGAATGTCTTATTTGCAGAACGCAGAAGAAATAACCTTCAGGACGAATCGGGATACTTTGCAGGAATAATGGATATCAGTGGAGTCCCTTTGTTTAACATTCCCTTAGATCTCTTTCGGAACTCTTGCCAGTATCGAGTTGAGGGTAAAACGTATGCTTACGAAAATGGGATGATCCATTTGTTGCCGGCCTACTGCGATAAAAGTATAGTCTTGAAGATTTCTCAGGAAGGAGACATGCTGGGGTATTATGAAGTATTGGTAAGGTAACTGTTTGATAGTCAGTATTTTTTAGGGCAGAAGGGCTCTGGTGAAATAGATAGCCTTGTCTTTATTCATCTGCTGACACACAGAAATGAGCAATCAAATGTCAAAACTTAGCAATAACACACCTATGACAAATTTGGGTTAAATAGTTGGAATTCGTGACGATTTTTGGCACATTGAAGCATTAGTCAATAGTGCCCCATCATTCCACAATTGGCAAGAAAAATAAAGCTTCCTGATTTGTTAACTTTTAGATAAAGTATTTTCATTAGGGGATGCGACTCTTTAAGAAAGGGCCGAAATTTAACTCAATTATTGGCCCTTTCCTGTTGGCTATAAGAACTCTAATGACTAGCTTCGCAGTCTATTGCACCAAAATGACTCAACTAAGGTTGCAAAAAGCCAATTTAAAGGAATAACATGGGTATGAAAAAGGTAAGTTCGTGTCACAGCGACTGCCTTCATTAGGCCCTTACGTTCTTTTCGACAGATCCTTAGAAACCCATCAGTTTAGAAAATCCCTGTATGAATCTATTTATGCAAGAGCCTAAAGTTAGCAATGGTGCATAATTTTAGCCACTAACTAATCGATCAAGAGTCTGCTGTATGAACTCGTTTGCTTTCCCTTACCAACTATTACTCAACCTAAATCATCAATCTGGAAAAGGGCCTTTGCCCAATTTTTTTAAAGAAGCAATTCGTCAGGTCGATTGGACTGACTTTGAGAAGCTAGAAGATTTCTTGATAAGTGAGGTAGAGAACTCCTCTCTGCAGGACGAGTCTTCCGCTTGGTACTTCTTGAGTATCTGCCGCAATTCTTTACTTTACTTCTTCTATCGCCGAGACTTGGAGCGATTAAATAAAGTCGCTGAGGTCGTGCGAAGACGCATGGGACCGCTAAAAAGTGTAGAAGTAATAGATTTTTCTAGTGAGGCTTGGGAGCAGTACATAGAGATGGTTCTGACGGCCGGACAGCGTACTTTGCGTCATCTCCCTTTGGAATCTTTTGAAAGAGCCATCAGTGATCTCACTTGGGCCAACTTGAACGAAGAATTCATAGCAGATTTATCTACTATTCTAGGCTATACCTATGGACTAGAAGAAAATAGCGCCCAGGTATCAAAAGGGCGAATTTGGTTATACAAGGCCATGAATGAGCATAAAGGGGACTTGGGCTTGCTGCCTCGGTTGCTCATGGTTCAATACCTTCAGCAGGATAAACAAGCAGAATCTATCCAATCAGCTGGGAAAATATTAGAAGACCTAAATCAAACTCAGGCTGAACTTGAAGATGACTTTGCCATCCAGGTATATGCTGCGGCTATTTTTGAATACCAGGCCGCATTGTTAAAAAATACCTTAGTCAATTCGGGAACTCTTGAAGTCCGCTTAGAAAACTCACAGCTTCGCTTGAAGGAGTTGGAAACCCAGTTTGCCCAAGAGACCAAGTTGCCAACTTTTACCCAAGCTTCCGTAGAGGGACTGATTGCAGAGCTCTATGGGATTCTCCATCATATGACAGATGACGACCTTGAGCAAGCCAATTTTGGTAAAAAGGCGATTCAGCGCGCAGAAGAGGCCGCTGCCTTAGCTGAAGCTTGCCGAGATCTACCCGGAGAGACCATGAAGAAAATGCAGCGCATCCGCCTGCTGATTGATACAGAGCAAAGTACTACTGAAAAGGACCTCAAAGAACTCACCCAATACTATAAGCGTCAGCAAGATTATCCCAGCTATCTTAAAAGCTTAGGTACCCATCTGCATTTCTTAAGTAAAAATGGCAACGCCCATAAGATCTTTGACATCCTATCTGATATCATCAAGTTGGGGAATAAAAGGATTGAGCAAGGAGGGTTCTACCTAATCAATGGCGCTTTAGCTCAAGGGAATGAGGTGATGAAGGTAGAAACAAGCAAGCCTGGTATTTCTTGGATGGTAGCGGATTTGGATACCTATTTTGAGAAAATTACCGAAGTGATTGATGAGTTGGAGGGCCGACTTGAGACCATTGGCAAGGACCTGATTGAGATCTTTCGTCAAAATTACCTGAATTTTGAACCCGTCTCTCATTTCAACATCAAGGTGTATTTCCTATATCAACTCTATGAGTTGAAGATGGCGAGAATCGGAACCCTCCTCAATCAGGATGAGATGACCCGTAAGCTCCTCGATAGCGCCATCAAGGAAATGGAGTCTGAGAATAATCCGCTCTCGTTTTTGAAGGCTGATTGGGATGAGTTCAAATCAGTGCCAAACTCTGTCCGAAATAAGACCCTAAATAAGTGCATCAATATTTCCAAAGGCGACTTGCCGTTGGCGGCAGAGCACCTAGATTTCTCCTACCGTAACCTGCGCAGCTATATCACTTTCAAGGAGGTAAACCGTCTTGGTTTCTTCTTGGATATGCAGCAAACGGGTAACAAGCAACTGGAGCAAGGTATCCGATACATGTTTTATGACCTTTACAAGCGTGGAACCATCTTTGAAGTAGTATTTGATATGCCGCGCTTCTTGGTGAAGTATGCACAAAAGGGCTTTTTCTCCCAGGACCTCGAGGAAGAACTTAACATCAAGGGTACTACTGCTAAGAAGTATATCAAAATCATGATGGAGATTGGGTTGATCCGCCAGGATAAGACCACTGGTCGTAAGCATTATTACCGACTTGTTCGGGAAAATGTGATGAATCGCCTCGGACAAGACCAAACCACCTTGATCAGCTAGATGATTGAGCAAAGATACTTGCGGCAAGCCAAACTGGGCTTGCCGCATTTTTTGATGTAGTCCATTCTTTCTTTTCAAATCTTTTATTTAACCTGGAATTGCCCCTTTCCAAAGAAGAGGCACTTTTTTATCTTTGTTATCACTCAAAAATCTGATCAAACAGCTGAATAATGGCAGGACATAGTAAATGGGCGAATATCAAGCACCGCAAGGGTGCTCAGGACGCCAAAAGAGCAAAGCTTTTTACCAAACTCATCAAAGAAGTCGCTGTCTCCGTCAAAGAAGGAGGCCCAGATCCCGATTCCAACCCTCGTTTACGCCTTGCCATTAAAAGTGCCCGTAAAGCCAGTGTGCCTAAAGATAAAATTGATGGCGCCATTTCTAAAGGCTCGGGAGCAGATGGAACCAGTTACGAGGAAGTTACCTTTGAAGGCTATGCTCCCCATGGAGTAGCCGTTTTTGTGGAAGCATTGACAGATAACAACAATCGGACGGTGGCCAATGTGCGCTCTTACTTCAATAAGTATGGAGGCTCACTAGGTAAGAGTGGCTCGGTTGACTATATGTTTGAGCGCAAAGGAGTTTTCGTGATTCCTGCGGAAGGCCGTGACCTGGATGAACTGACCTTGGAATTGCTCGATGCGGGTTTGGAAGATATCGAGCAGGACGGAGACAATTACGTTGCCTACTCTGCTTTTGAAGATTACGGAACGCTGAATGGGAAGCTCGACGAGCTAAATATCGAGGACAACGACAGTTCTCTAGACCGGATTCCAACTACGACTGTAAGCTTAGGGGTAGACCAGGCTAAGTCTGTGCTCAAATTGATCGAAATCATCGAAGATGACGATGATGTCCAAAATGTCTTTCACAACCTAGAAATGACCAGTGATTTAGAGCAGGCATTAATGGAGGCTTGATATCCATGAGTGAATAGCCCATTTCTCTACACCTAAAAAAGTCAGCTGATTGAAACTGCACGCAGCCGTTCGAATGGGTAGTGCCCATGCCATCTATTGTGAAGATTTCCTCATTGCTGAGGGGATCGGAGAAAAATCTCTGTTATGTGCAGTCATGGATGGGTGTTCCATGGGCAAAGACAGCCACTTTATTTCGGCTCTCTTGGGCAAGTTGCTGCGCAAAATCTGTCGAGAAATGAGCTACGAAGGCCTCAATGGCGCCAGCCAAGTTTGGCAGGAGGAGGATCCTCAATCAGTGGCAAAGGAGGTGCTTAGGCGCTTATTTTTCGAAGCAAAAGCAGCTCGAAATTCGTTGATGCTTCGTCCTGACGAAATGCTGGCTACCTTGATTTTGTGGATTCATCACTACGACAGTAAGCGTTCCTTCATCATGGTAGTGGGAGATGGCTTCGTGAGTTGTGATGGAAAAATTTATGAAATCGATCAGGGAAATAAGCCGGATTATTTGGGCTACCATCTAGGCGAAGAATTTGAAACCTGGTACCAAGAACAGAATCAGACCTTTTCTTTTGAACAAGCTCAAGACCTATGTATTGCTACGGATGGGGTGGATACCCTCCGTCAGGTGCAGGACCTAGTGGGAAATCAGGAGCTCTCTCCAGATCCTAAAACTACCTTAATGGTAGATCCCGCGTTTGCCGACACCACCAATATGCTAGATAAGAAGCTAGATCAGATGGAAAAAGAGTCTGGGCTCAAGCCCATTGATGACTTGGCTATGATTCGGATTCTTTTTTAGTCTATGCCTTTGAGGACAAGCGGGGGATGAGGCTTTTGGGAACATGGAAGAGTTCGTAAGTTAAACCTGAAGATACTCCTGACCTCCTCCTTTTTCGATCATTTTTCTAGACTTCATCCTTGACCAGAACTCCTTCTATCCGCCCGGTCATGGCCCTCCATCCTTTTTCCTACGATTAAAGAAGCGGTCCCATCGATCTTGGAAGGTCTCATCACCTTGATCTCGTTGCTGACGACGCTCCTCCCGTTCGTTTTGAAGTCGGCGTAGCAAGTCGATCAGGTTGTCAGACGCATTGAGGCCATTTTCAGAGTAGAGGGGGCAGTCTAAGGATCGAATAACCCCGAGGTTAGGTTCTGTAAATTGGGCGTTTCTCAAACTGCGATATTGCCGGTCTTGATAGACTTTTTTCATGAAAAGTCCGAAGATGGGCAAGG
Source organism: uncultured Bacteroidia bacterium (assembly GCA_964521065.1). GTDB lineage: Bacteria > Bacteroidota > Bacteroidia > J057 > J057 > CAYVAP01. The sequence goes on from CAZFPQ010000057.1 coordinate 17,011, forward strand.
CAGTATTTGCCCCTTGTCCAAGGCTGAGTGACCGAAACCGAACTTGGCGATCATCACCTCCTACCCAGGTGCCAACCACCAACTTGGGGGTAACTCCCATGAACCAGCCATCAGTATGGTTTTGGGTGGTGCCTGTCTTACCAGCAATTTGCGTGCGCAATCCATAAGTATAACGAAGTCGGCGAGCCGTTCCGCTGTCTACTACTGCTTGCAGCATGTTGACCATCTGGTCGGCGACTACGTTGGTCATCACGCGGTGGCGCCCTCGTTCCTGTGGCCATTCTACCAGCACCTTGCCATGGCTATCCGTGATCTTGGCTACACATACGGGTACTGCTCTGACCCCTCGGTTTGCAAAGGCGCTGTAAGCCCCTACCATCTCCTGTACACTGAGATCGGCAGTACCTAGAACCAGGCTTGGGTCATGAGGCAACTTATGGGTAAAGCCAAAGCTTTCCGCAAATTTGGCCGCAGGTTCTACCCCCACTTTCATCATAACCGCCGCTGAAACCGTATTGACGGACTTGACCAGTCCCCCTTTTAAAGAATAAAAGCCTTCGTATTTGCCATCTGCATTTCCGGGGGCCCAGTTTTTATATGTGGGATATACCACTTTTTCATTGGGGATGTACTCGCAAGGATCAATGCCGTGGTTGAGAGCCGCTGCATAGATCAGGGGTTTAAAGGTCGAACCCACTTGACGCTGGGCAGTTACGTGGTCGTATTGAAAATGTCGGTGATTGATGCCCCCAACCCAGGCTCGGATATATCCATTTTGGGGATCCATGGCCATCAAGCCAGCTTGCAGAAAGGAGTTGTAATGAATCAAGGAATCCAAGGGGCTCATTTCTTTTTCTTGATAGCCTTCCCAGGTCCAAACTTGCATGGAGCGCTTTTGGGAGAAGCTGTCGAGGATTTCCGCCTCAGACTTTCCTTGAGCCTTGAGCCCGCGGTATCGCTGTGACTGCTTCATGGCACGGACTAGCCCTTGGTCTCCTTCCTTCCACAGGGTTCGCTTGGCCCAATGTTGGTCAAAGGCCACCTGCAGACGCTTCAGGTGAGTTTCTACCGCCTGTTCCGCATAAGCTTGCATTTGGACATCAATGGTGGTGTAAATCTTTAGCCCATCGGTGTACAGGTTATAACTAGTTCCATTTGCCTGATTATATGAGGTCAGCCATTGCTTAAGGTATTCCCCCATTACCTGCTTGAAATAAGGAGCGCGCCCAGAAGTCTGAGCGACGTTATTATAGTCAAGACCTAAGTCCGATTGTTGGAGTAATTCGGCCTTAGCTGCAGGGAGGTACCCGTATTTGACCATTTGATCAAGTACGACGTTTCGTCGGGTGAGCGCTCGATCTGGGTGACGTTTAGGGTTATAATAGGAGGTCGCTTTGAGCATGCCGACCAGGGTCGCTGCTTGCTCGATGCTCAGCCTGTCTGGCCGGGTATTGAAAAAGCGCTGCGCAGCTGCCCCAATACCAAATACGCTCTCTCCAAAAGGCACCGTATTGAGATAGAGGGTAAGGATGGCCATTTTGTCTCCATAGGCTTTTTCTAGGCGGCGAGCGATGAGCATTTCTTTGACCTTTGCCACGGGCAGGGTGAAAATCCCGTATCCTTTCCGCGGGTATAAGTTCTTAGCTAACTGCTGGGTAATGGTACTCCCCCCTCCTGAACTCTCTTTTTGCAATAAGATAGATTTGACCGCTACTCGGCCTAAGCTGCGCCAATCCACCCCAGCGTGTTCCATGAAGCGGACGTCCTCGGTCGCAATCAGGGCATTGATTAAATGTGGGGGTAGGTCATCAAATTCAACGTTACTTCTGTTTTCGATGTAGTATTTACCAAGGATGACAAATTTCTCCTCATTTGAAGGATTGTAGCCATATATTTCAGAAGCATTCGCATGCTGGATTTGGGCCAATTCTGCCTTGGCCGGCAAGCGTCCAAATGCCCCCCAGTATACAGCTAGAATAAAGGAAATAAAGCTGAGCAGGCCTGCTAAACAAGCAAACAAGAAGATTTTTCCCCAGGCGAGCTTTCCGGCATCATTGCGAAGAGACCGTAATTTAGGCCGAGGCCATTGCCTAGGATCAAGCCTGGACCAAAAAGACCGACCTACTTGATAATAGTCGTCAAAAGAGTGTTTGGGATCTTCCATTTCCGCTCTGCTTCAAACTGGAGTCTGTACTCCTGATAGTTGAAAAAGAATAGGGCAAAATACCCGATTCTCCACTTTCGTTTTTTTTGACCTAGGGTTACAGCTCCGGGCAAAGTTAAGGAAAATAGGGAGTCTGGCGAATTTGGCATGCTAATTTTGTGTGCATTTTTGGGAATTTGCTAACAAGTCGCTGGGTTCTCTCCTGCTTTTATAGGAAGAAGCACAGAAAAGCTAAGCATAGATGGTGGCAATGTTGATGGATGATTTTTATCTTCCTCCATGGACAAAGAAGCCCTTTCCCCTCAAGATATCGCTGAAGCGATCATTCAAGATTTTGATACTTACCTGGAAGAGTTCAACGAAATTACCCGACGGGTCAAAACCCGTTTCGAGAATTGCGATTGGCATGGAATTCAGGCCGACACCAAAAAGCGTTTGTCCATATACAAGAGGAGGGTTCCTCGCATTGCCCGCAAAATTCGTCGTATGATGGGTGAAAGCTTCGACGATGTAGAGCGTTGGTTAGGGATCAAGGCTGCCTACCGTTCCATGGCATTATCCAGACATGCCTATGAAATCGCCGAAACCTATTACAACTCAGTTTGTCGCAAAGTTATCGATCGCATTGGTGCTGATGAAAGCATCATGTTTGTAGAAGACGAACATCACCAGCGAGAATATGCCGATGAGGCCCAAATTTATCGGAGCCATAGATTTGAGGGCTCTTTCACTGACATCCTAAGGGGTTTGCTGGTGGAGCATCAGCATGAAGTAGATTATGAGGATTTGGACAGGGACATCGCCTTCTTGCACCGGCGCCTACAGGAAGAGGTTTTTCCCAACTTCACTCCCGACTCAAATACCCGCCTGGAGGTACTTCGCTCAGTCTTTTACCGAAACAAAGCTGCTTATTTGGTCGGTCGCCTATTTATCGCTGGCCAACTGATGCCATTTATCATCCCCATGCTTAACCGCGAAGGGCGTGGCATCTTTACGGATGCGCTGATTTTGAGTCAAAATGAAATGAGTATCATCTTCAGCTTTACCCGATCTTATTTCATGGTGGAGGTAGATATTCCTTCTGAGTGGGTTCACTTCCTAAAAACGGTCATCCCGCTTAAACCTTACGGCGATCTCTACAATTCTATTGGCTACAGTAAGCATGGAAAAACGGAGCTTTATCGGCACTTTCGACGCCACCTCAATAAGTCCTCGGATCTCTTTGCCTTTGCACCTGGGATCAAAGGGATGGTGATGTCGGTATTCACGCTCCCATCCTACAACATTGTCTTCAAACTGATCAAAGACAACTTTGATCCTCCCAAAACTACCAACAAAGCCCATGTACGGTCTTGCTACAAATTGGTATCGGTCCATGATCGGGTAGGCCGAATGGCAGACACCCATGAATTTGAGCACTTTGTCTTTCCCAAAGATCGTTTTGATCCAGATCTCCTAGAAGAATTGCTGAGGGTGGCAGGTTCCATTGTAAGAGTCGAGGAAGACTCCGTGATCATAGATCATTTGTACACCGAGCGTAAGATGGTACCCCTAAATATTTTCCTAGAAACAGCCAGCCCCAGCCAAGCCGAAGAAGTCATCGAGGAGTATGGCAATACCATCAAGCAACTTGCGGCAGCAAATATCTTTCCGGGAGATATGTTGCTTAAAAATTTTGGGGTAACCCGGCACCGAAGGGTGGTTTTTTACGATTATGACGAAATTGGATTTCTAACCGATTACAAATTCCGGCGCTTGCCAGATACCAGTGAAGACGAGGATGCCTACGCGGGCTCTCCATGGTTTGCCGTCGGTCCCAATGATGTCTTTCCGGAAGAGTTCAAGCATTTTCTCGTGGGGCGAGAAGACATCCGTGAAATTTTCTTCCAGCAGCATGGGGATTTATTTGAGCCCAGATTTTGGATAGATATCCAGAGAAGGTTGGGCCAAGGTGAGGTTGTGGATGTATTTCCGTATCGTCGGCGAAAACGTTTTCGGAATATCTGAGAATCATAACGGTCCTGAGGGCATGGAGAGGCTGTTTTTGTCAAAAAAAAAGCGAATTGTCAGATGTTGGCGAATATTCACTTTTGAAAATGGGGCTAATTATTGCGAGTTTTGTAGCCCTCAGCCTCATTTAGGGTTACCTAACTACGTGAAATGAACTTCATTGCCCACTACTACGTCGATAGAGAAATCGAACAAAACCTCTTCGTGGCAGGTGTATGTACGCCAGATTGGGTTTCGATTTTCAATCGAAAAGTGCGGGTAAAAGAAGGTCGACTTCCCACCTTAGATGGAGCTACCCATTCCTTGCCTGAGCAAGCATTTCATCTGGGGGTTCGGCGGCATTTAGAGGTAGATGCGCTGTTTCATACTTCTTCCTTCTTCAAGGATGAGACGGGTATTTTGGGTAAGCTTTTCGAGCAATACCTAGGGCCTGGTCAAGTACCTCGCTCTTTCTTCGTCGCGCATGTGCTCTTTGAGCTGGTCCTCGATAAGGTGTTGATTCAAGTTGACCCGAGCTTACTGGGGGATTATTACCATCACCTGGAGAGTTGTGATCTTGACCGCTTAGTTGAACTGACGGAGTGGGTAACGGGAGCAAGTTTGACCGGTTATCGGGCCTTCATTCGTCGCTTCATTACCAAAAAATACCTCTACCAGTACACCGACTGGGACCATGTGATCTACGTGCTTAGGCGAATTTTGGAGCGGGTAAAGATTACAGAGTATGCATTTCTTTACGAGGAATCATTTCTCCAGCTATTGCTGAGCTATGAAAAAGGCCTGGCCGACCGCTATTGGGAGCCCATGCAGGGTTTTGGAGGGAGCCAAGCAGACTCCCGTAGGCTGATTGCATGACTCAACTGCTCAATTGCCTTCCTCAACCGGCAAGATTGAAGAATTACTTACGCATCTTACCAAGTGGCCTGATCGTTGCTAGTATAGGTCAGGATTTCTTTTTTTGACTACAAGGACCTTTTTCATGTGAGAAGGTTAATCGGCGTAATTGATCAAATTATCCTTGTTGATCTGCTTTTTCTGCCTTGAATTCAGTCACTCTGCAGAGCTGTCAAGGAAGCGACACATGTAAAAGGTGATCCTAAATGGGATTTTGTGTGAAGCTCTGTTTCCGCAAATTTGTAAGGAGGAAAGTCTGTTCAGATACAATAGAATAGATTCGGTGGAGTTAGCCAACAAGTGCATGACCCCGATCATCATGAGGTGAACATGGTAAAATTTAAAATTCTATTCCCCTTCTGTCTTATCCTGGCTGGCCTAGGGCTACCCACCTTTTTGCTGGCGCAAGGCGACATCGGGAATACCCCGGCTGATCCAAATAGCACCAATTTTGGAACCTTGGCGCCCCAGTTTAGCAATGAGTTTCTCAAAATAGGAGTCAGCGCCCGGGCTTTTGGAATGGGCAATGCACAAGTGGCAGTGGCTGAAGACGTCTCGGGTGGATACTGGAACCCCGCGGCCTTGGCCCACAAGGATGCCCTGTATTATCCCGAAGTTTCCCTGATGCATGCTTCCTACTTCGCTAATATTGCTAGCTATAATTATGCGGGCTTTTCTATGCCCACAGATTCGGCTGGTGACCGACGTTTTGGGGCCACCATCATCCGCTTTGGAGTAGATGATATTCCCAATACCCTTCAGTTGATCGAGCCAGATGGTAGCATTAATTACGATCGGGTTCAAAGTTTTTCGGTCACTGATTTTGCGGCCATTCTTAGCTACGCTTGGCGTACCAAGTTCTTAGAAGGACTCAGCTTAGGGGTCAACGCAAAGATCATTTATCGAGGTTTTGGAAATTTCGGCAATGGCTGGGGCTTCGGATTAGATTTTGCAGCTCATTACCAAAAAGGCCCATTTCGTACCGGATTGGTTTTAATGGACGCAACCAACACCTTCAATGCCTATACCTACAACTCTGAGACTTTTGGTGAAGCCTTTGTCAATACAGGTAATCCTGTAGCTGAGACCTCGCTTGAAATCACTCGACCTACCATTCGCTGGGGAGTCGCTTATGATTTTCGAGTAGCTCAAAAATTGACCCTGCTTTCAACCATTGATCTCGACGTGTTCACCGATGGGGCCAGGCCATATGCGCTCGTCAAGGGCGGTGCGTTTAGCTTAGACCCCAAGGTTGGAATAGAGTTGGCTTATCTCAACAGTCAATACCGTAAGGTCGCCTTTTTACGCATGGGTGCCTACAACATTCAGAATATTGTAAATGTCGATGCCCAAGAAGCCATTGGTGTATTTCCAACCGGTGGAGTAGGCATTGTTTTGCGCAACTTTCAGATAGATTACGCTTTGGCCAACATTGGCAACTTGGCCCAAAATCTACACTCACATGTGGTCTCACTCAAATTTCATATTCAATAAACCCGTCGCCTGGATTGCTACCCTGCTATTACTTTGTTCTCTGGGGGTAGATGCTCAGAACTTCGACTACGGATCCGATTGGTATACCTCCCGATCTAACCAAGCTCTGGTTAGGTTGGTGGTAGAAGAAGATGGGATTTATCGGGTAAGCTTTCAGGATTTGCAAAATGCAGGCTTTGACCTCACAGGAGTCAATGCCCGCAATCTGCACATCATTTATCGAGGGGAGGAACAGCCTATATATGTTTCCCAAACCGCTGCGGGCCAACTCAATTTTTTGGAGTTCTTTGGCCAAAAAAATGATGGCTGGCTGGACTCGGTGATGTACCGAGATCCGCTTTCTGGTCTTGCCGATGATAGCCATCAGCCCAATAAGAACTACAGCCTCTTTACAGATGAATCTGTGTACTTCCTCACCTGGGACAACGTGCCCGGTCAGAGGCTTTTCAACCTCTTTGATCCAACCTATGGTCGCTTTACAGCAATGCCCCATTTTTCATACGAGTCTCGGGTAGATTACGTAAGTGCACACTCGTTTGGTGGGGGAGGCCAATACGATATTGATTATCTGCTCAACTCTGACTTTGTTACGGGAGAGGGGTATGTAGGCCCATCCTTTGGCTATGGGGCCAATATTAAACTAAACGTTCCAACCCCCACTCCAGCCAACACCGCAACAGACATCACCGTCAAAGCTCGAGTGTTTGGAATCTCCAATACCGATCATCGCCTTCGAATTACGATGAATGGGGATGAAAGCAATGTGTTATTGGATACTACCCGCTTCATTCCTGCTCCCAAACGAGGGGTCTATATCAAGACCTACCAGCGTGACATCAATTTGACCTTGAACAATGTTACAGAGCTGAATTTCGAAGCCTTGCGTGCTACCACTGACAACAACCGCGTTTGTTGGGCCAGTGTAACGTATGACCGTCTGCCTGACTTGCAAGGAGATTCGGTGCTTTCCATAGAGAACTGGAGCCAAGGTGCTACCTCTTATTTGCAGTTAAGCAACACGAATGGCAACGACACCCTATTTGCATACGACCCTGTCAATCGGGTTCGAAATGTGGGGCTGGTCCAAAATGGACAGGGACGTGTAATCATTCAAGGGTTTCCCAACCAGCGCCCCATCTTCATTGGGACAGATAAGTCAATCAAGCGTCCACGCATTGAAGCTGCCTCTGCCAATCGAGCATTCGAGCGAGAAGCAGAATATGTGATCATTACTCATCGCAGCCTGCAAGCATCTGCGGAAGCCTACGCCCAATACCGAGATACCGCTAGTCGTACACCGATCGAGTCGGTTTCTATCATCTACGTAGATGAAATATATGATGAGTTCGGTTATGGCAGTTTGACCCCTTGGGCCATCAAGCGCTTTTGTAAGTATGCCCTCGATAACTGGTCTATTCAGCCCCGCTATTTCCTCCTCTGGGGTAAGGGCATCGCCAATGGAGTGAATGTGTCTTTTAGAAACACCAAAGATCTCCCCGTTGTACCAACGTATGGTTATCCCGCCACCGACTATGAATACGTAGGGCATTTTGAACCCAGTAGCATCAGCCTGAATCTAGAAGCGTCTATCGGGCGAGTAAATGTACGGAACAATGCCCAAGGGCAGATTTATTTAGATAAGGTCAAAAACTACGAATCTACTGAGTGGGAGCCTTGGATGAAGGAGAGTGTATTCTTGGGTGGAGGGCAAAACCTGGGTGAACAGAGGCAGATTCAAGCTGCTTTTGAGTTTGCTCTAGAAATTTTTGAAAGCCTTCCTTTTGGAGGTTTTCCCTATTACTTCCAAAAAAATAGTGAGTCAGTCATCATTGATTTCAACGATGCTACCTATCACGATCGAATTTCTGATGGGGTAAACCTGATTCACTTTTTTGGTCATTCCTCTCGCAACATCCTTGACGTTAATATTCGCAGTGCTCAGGAGTATACCAACTTTGGACGTTATCCCCTCATGGTTGCCATGGGTTGCTACGGAGGAGATTTTACAGAGCGAAGTAGCACCTTTGGCGAAACCTGGATAGCCGCGGAGGATAGAGGTGCAATTGGCTATCTAGCCAATTCAAGTGCAGGGTACCTAGGGCCTTTGCGCGAGTACGCCAAAATTTTGTATGCTTATTTGTTTAGAGAGCGCTTAAATGAGCCATTGGGTCCTGTCATTACTTCTACCGTTAACTTTCTTCTTGATTCGGCACAGACGAGCGAGAGTCCAGCCAATCTTCGCAACCACGCTCGACAAATGAACCTACAAGGAGATCCAGCTTTGATCATGCATGCGCCTAAGCTGCCTGATCTCGCCATTGATGAGACCAGCGTCTTTTTTGAACCAGAAGTAGTGACTGCCCAGGATGATTCCTTTGCGTTGAATCTGATCATCGCAAACCAGGGGCTAGTTACACAAGATAGTTTTCTGGTGACGATCAACCAGCGTGTACCAGATGGGCGTAGCTTTGAACAAGTAAGGACCTACTTACCGATGGTTCCCTATCTAGACACCATTCGGTTTATGCTGAGGAATCCCGTAGGCAATCTCATGACTGGTCAAAATACCTTTGAAATATTTGTAGATGCCAATGAACGTCTGACTGAATATGACGAGACCAATAACCGAATAGCGTATCGCCAACTGATTCCAGGAAATATTCCTGCCATCCTTTTTCCTGCGGAATATGCAGTGGTCCCTGATGATGAAGTAACCCTGAAAGCCTCGGCGTTTTTTATGACCAGGGAAACAGGGGTTCGGTATGTATTTGAGGTCGATACCAGTGCGCGCTTCGATTCACCACTTAAACAGTCATCTGGTGTGGTGGTGGGCAATGCCAATTTGGTTGAATGGAAAGTGCCACAAACCCTCATCGACTCGGCAGTCTACTTTTGGCGAGTCAGACTAGCAGATGTCAGCCCTAGTAATTGGAGTACGTCCTCGTTTAGGTACATCGCTAACCGTAGGGGATGGGCCCAGGCTCGCTTTGACCAGTTTACTAAAGCCCAGCTGACAGAAATGCGTAGAGACGAGACTCAGCGCAAATGGGACTTCGGTAGTTATGGGGTAGAGTTTGATTTCAAAGTAAAAACCAACCGCGACTTTGTTTACTTCCGAAATGGAGACTATATCTCAGATGTAAACCTCTTTGGCTTTTTCGGAGATTACGTGTGTGTGATTGTAATCGATCAATATACCCTTCAGCCGATCGTTACCCATCCTTCCGGCATGCAGTTGACGATTTTTCGCACCCCTACGGAAGTCTATCAACTCGCCCAGTTGATACAAAATGTGAAGCCTGGCGATTACGTTCTGCTAGCTTCTCACAACAATCCCCGCATCAATACCTGGGATGAAACAGTTTTCCAATCCCTGCGACAGATTGGCGCATCGGATGACATCCGCTACTTGGCTGCGGATAATCCTTTCCTTATCCTTGGGCGAAAAGGCTTCAACGCCGGTGCTACCGAAGTATTTACGCCTAATACAGGCGCAGGTGAGTATCAAATCATAGAAACCCTAACGGCCAATTTTGAAAATGGCAGCATGCGCTCCACGCAAATTGGGCCGTCTAGGTCTTGGCAAGAACTATTTTGGGATTGGAATACCCTCGATCCGGTAAAGGAAGAGGCGGCCAGGGTGAATGTCTATGGCATTAGGAGAGATGGAAGCGACAGCCTGTTTTTCAGCAACTTGCCAGCAGGAAACTATTCTCTGTCAGAAATAGACGCTGAGCGATTTCCTATGTTGGTCTTAGAATCAGAAATGTCTGATAGCATCCGTCGTACAGCTCCGCAAATGGATCATTGGCAAGTGTTTTATGATCCTGTACCAGATGCAGTGGTGGACCCCATATCAGATTTTTCTTTTCAATCTGACACCGTTTATGAAGGGGAGGATATTTACTTAAGAATGGGAGCTTTCAATATCAGTGACATTGATATGGACAGCCTTAATGCCGTGGTAACGCTGGAAAGAGAAGATCGCTCTCGTTTGGTGATCGATACCCTCCGGCTAGCGCCTCTGCTTGCAGATGGGCCTGGTGCACAGTTCGAGACTAGCTTTACTTCTACCAACAAGGAGCTTTCTGGGCGTGTCAACCTGGTCGTTGAGATAAATCCCGAACAGAACCCTATTGAGCAGCATGTCTTCAACAATTTGTATATCCAGCCTTTTTTCGTAGTAGTGGATGATCAAAACCCCATCTTAGATGTTACCTTCGATGGGAAGCATATTCTGGACGGTGACATTGTGTCTCCTCAACCAGAGATTTTGGTTGAAGTCAATGATGAAAACCAATTTGTTGCCCTGTCCGATAGCAATACTTTTCAGTTGTACTTTAGCCAAGGGCGAAACAACATCCTAGATACTGGAAGGGTGTTTATCACCACTGACGACCGGGTGGAGTGGCAGCCAGCCCAATTGCCTGAAAATAAGGCTCGACTATATTTTCGTCCAGGAAAAAACCAACCCCTGGCAGATGGAGAGTATAATCTCCGGGTACAGGGCCAGGACAAGAAAGGTAATCAAGCAGGAGGAGGGCCTGACTTTTTTGAAATTACCTTCCGGGTAGAAAATCAAAGCACCTTAACCGAGGTCCTAAACTATCCCAATCCATTCTCAGCTTCCACCCGATTTGTCTACACCTTAACTGGTGCTGAGATGCCTGAGATTTTCCAAATTCACATATACACCATTTCTGGTAAGATGGTGAAGATGATTGATCTCAAGGCCTTAGGAGACGTTCATTTTGGCCACAATATAACCGATTATGCATGGGATGGTACCAATGAGTACGGAGACCCCCTAGCCAATGGCGTCTATCTCTACCGTGTCGTGACCAAAATGGCAGATTCGGTGGCTGATCCTGAGCGAAGAGAGACGGGCATGGAAAGTTATTTTAACAATGGCTGGGGTAAGATGGTCCTGATGAGATAGTAAGCATTTATGGCAAGCTGAATTTAAAAAAATAGCCCCGCTTCCCAGTTCAAGCGGATGGCTTGTCCTAATCTTATACTGGGCTTCTTAGAGAGGCCCAGTATATTTTTTTA
>CAZFPQ010000057.1:28724-31945 GCA_964521065.1 uncultured Bacteroidia bacterium
CTGTTATACCACCTCTTCATCACTAGGGCCTTGACTAGGCATTTTGTATTTTAAGCAACCTTGAAAAAATGGTCTTGGACATATCGAGCTTCCCTGTGGCTTCCCTGGCTTCTTTTTTTGTTTCATAGCAGTTGGTACGCTGATTGGCTCATGGACGAAGCAGGTGTAAGTCTTGCCTATGCTCGGTCCTTGGCCCAAGGGTGGGGGATGGTCCCACAGACTGGACAGCCAAAGGTAGAGGCCTTTGTGAATCCTTTGTGGATATTCTTGTACGTATTTCCCATTAGGATCAAGGTGTTTTACTTGTACGCCACCCCCAAAATCATGGCTGCGCTATTGACTTTGGGCACTTATTATGTCCTCGGGGATATCCTGAAAAGACAATTCCGTATGAGTCCTATTGGAATCCTGCTGGTGCTGGGACTCTTGAGCAGCAATCCATATTGGGTTCGCTGGCTGAACAGTGGTATGGAGAACCCGCTTTACATTTTTCTGGTGGTGATCCAGGTAGCCTTACTGATGAAGCTTTATAAAAGCAGAAAGGGGTGGTTGGTCTTTGTGGCTGGGAACTTAGCTGGATTACTTGTGTTGACCCGACCAGATGGCCTTTTGCTTGCTGGGCTATTCCCTTTGGGTTTGCTATTCCTCAGAGATCGTTTCAATCAAAAGATCGACTACCTAGCTGTCTGGGGTTTAGGCTGGGTTCTTAGTGCAGGTGTCTATCAAGGTTTCCGAAGATTCTATTTCGATCTGCTTTGGCCTACCCCTTTCGCTGTTCACCAAGCATTGGATATCAGATGGGTACTTGACTTACATAAGTGGCATCAACTCTATGCTGTCGTCCTGGGGCCACTGGGAAGTACGTTTTTATTGATCCTACTGCTTGGGATTATTTGGCTCTGGTGGAGAAGACAGATTGACGCCCCTTTGCTCATCTTCTTGCTCCATTTAGGAGGGGCTACCCTGGTTTTTTTATTGATGCCAAGTGGGCCTTTATATGGATATCGATTCGCCAGTCCCTTTATTCTGTTGCTATATCCCGTATCTGCTATCGTATTTCGCCGACTGAAAGAGGAGCCACGCCTTAAGGCTTGGCCATCACAGATACGCCACGGACTAAAATATGGCGCAGCCCTGATGATACTCATCTTACCACTTTGGCACTATGGAGGACACTTGATGGAAAAGGGAGAGAAAGTAGATTATATTGCTCTTGGGGAACTTAATACCAAAGGAATCCAACAGCTTACTACTGACTCTCTGAAGTCGGTGGTGGTTCCTTGTGTGGGAGGGTTGTTGTGGGAAGATGTCCTAGAAGTGCATGAACACCGTGGCCTTCTGGATACGGCCCTTGCCGTTCCTTTAGCGATGGGAGATACGGTGAGTTATCGGACATACTTGGTCCAAGGGTTATCTCCTGATCTATTGATTTTGCCCCAAACGTGGCTTGAGCAGGTAGGTTTACGTGCGGATTCTAGCTTCCAACATAATTACGAAGAGCGGGAGCTAAGCAGTCCTTTTGTGAAGGACAATTGGAAAGTATTTGAGCGAATTGACCGTTCCCCCTGATCGAAGTATAACTTTTTGCTTACGCTTGAGATTCTATATGTCTTTGTGTGGATGCTTGGTCCCCAAAGTGTCATGATGACATGGAACCCGAAGATAGAATCTGCTCCTAACAGTTGTTGCTCCCCCCTCAAAATATATCTCGATAGCTTATGAAGGCTGATATCATTCTACATCATGGACGGATCTATTTGATTGATGAATCTTTTTCAATGGCAGAAGCCATAGCGATTGGGAATGGCAAGGTGCTAGGGGTGGGAAGCAATGAGGCAGTCCTTCGGAGTTTTTCTGCCCCAGAAACAATACATCTCTCGGATCGGTCGGTATATCCAGGTCTGATTGATGCCCACGGGCATCTAATGCGCTATGGGCAGAGCCAGTTTGAAGTGGACCTGCGTGGAATTTCTACTTGGGAGACCTGTGTAGAAAAGATGAGGGAATTCGCTCAGCTTCACCCTGAAGGATGGCTGGTAGGTCGTGCTTGGGACCAGAACCTTTGGCCAGATGGGGCCTTCCCCAATAAACAACTGCTGGACTATTACTTCCCTGATCGACCTGTATTGATGGAGCGGGTAGATATCCACGCCATGGTGGTAAACAGTTGGGTATTGAACGCAGCGGGACTGAATGCCAATATGGATGTGGATGGCGGAGTAATTGAGGTGGAGAACGGGGAGATGACGGGATTGCTGATTGATCGCGCCCAAGATGCGGTATGGAGGCTTTTTCCTGCCCCAGATCGAGATCAGAGATTAGCTTATTTGAAAAAAGCAGCCTTTAACTGTGCGAAGGTGGGTCTTACCAGTGTTGGAGATGCCTGGCTTGACCATCAGACCTGTGTAGATATCCAATCGCTACAGGCGATCAAACAGTTTCCTTTGCGGGTCTATGGGATGCTGGTGAGCGATGACTGGCACCTGGATCATTACCTTCCCCAAGGGCCTCAAAAGGACCCTTGGCTCCATCTTGGAGCTTTTAAGCTCTTTGCAGACGGAACCCTGGGGTCTCGTTCAGCTTGGCTAAGCCAGCCCTATGAGGACGCGCCGGAATTAGAGGGGCTCAACCTGCTAAAAAGCGTGGATGCAGAGACCATAGCAAAGCGGGTTTACGAGGCAGGCTTTCAACTAGCTGTTCATGCCATCGGTGACGCCGCCAACTCTTGGGTTTTAGACCTGTTTGGTACGGTATTAGAATCACATAATGCACGAAGGTGGCGTATGGAGCATGTTCAAGTGTTGAACCCCAAAGATTTGTCACGCCTAGGGCGTTTAGCGGTGATACCTTCTATCCAACCTACACATGCTACTTCTGATATGGGATGGGTAGGCAGACGCCTGGGAGAGGAGCGCATCTCCTGGGCTTATCGTCAGGCCAGCCTGCTACAGGAAACCGGGCAGCTAGCTTTAGGGAGCGATTTTCCAGTAGAATCCATCAATCCCTTGCTAGGTTTCTATGCAGCGATAACCCGCAAGAGTTTGTCGGATACTCATTTGCCTGCTTTCCAAGACCAAGAGCGACTGAACCGCAAACAAGCGTTGATAGGCATGACTCGAGGTGCTGCGTTTGCACAATTTGAGGAAGATATCAAAGGCTCCTTGCGGCCGGGAATGTTGGCGGATTTGATTATCTTAAACCAAGACTTGATGGATGTTGAT
>CAZFPQ010000058.1:0-24984 GCA_964521065.1 uncultured Bacteroidia bacterium
GCTGTCACTCACATCAGCAATTTCCTTCAGATAGGCAGTGGATCCTTTGTTAGATCGAAGCACCAGATTTTGGATCTCTTCGATGGACTCAAATTCTCCGTTAAGGCGCACCGCAACCTTCTGGCGGTTGATGTCTATTTCCCCACTGGAAATGATGACATTCTCCCTGGAGATGCTGCTTTCGATGTCTCCCAGAGTTAAACCGCTGGCCTCCATCCGATACAGGTCCACGTTGATTTGAACCTCCCGCTGCGGTGCTCCCAACAAGTCCACCCGCTGGATTTCGCCCATTTGCTCAATCTCATCCTGAAGTTCTTCTGCGTAGCGCTTCAAGGTCACGTTGTCATAAGGTCCTGAGACGTTGACAAACATGATGGGAATCTCCGACAGGTTGATGTCGATTACCTGCGGGTCATTAGGAAGGTCGTTGGGGAGGTCACTTTTGGCCCGATCCACCGCCTCTTGCACTTCTCGCTTTGCCTCCTCTAAATCCACATCCGTTTCGAATTCCACGAAAACTGACGAAAAATCCTGGACGGAGGTACTGTTGATCTCTTTAATGCCTTCTACGCCTTTCAGCTCTTTTTCGATCTTCCTACTTACGAGGTTCTCGATGTCACCAGCTGAAGTGCCAGGATAAGGGGTAGAGACATAAATCACAGGCCATTGGATCTCCGGAAAATTTTCTTTGGGCAGGGCGTTGAATGTCACCAAGCCCGCTACCGCGATGACCATGGTGAGCAAAAAGATGGTCACCCGGTTATCAATCGCCCAACTGGAGATCGGAAATTCTTTAAAATTAAACTTTTGTTTACTCATTTGCCCGCCAGGTTATCATCGTTTAGTTGCACCCTTTGTCCGTCACTCAAAGATTTATAGCCCGCCATGATGAGGCGATCTTGTGGACTCAATCCAGATTTTACTTCTATCATGCCATCGTAGCTGAGTCCGGTTTCAATGATTCGGCGTCGGGCTACCCAGTTGCCTTCTTCCACTGCCAGGTACACAAACTCTCCGTCATCTGATTTTTGGATAATGCTCTGAGGGATGGTGATGACGTCTTTCAAGGTGCGGTCATTGATAGAAATCATGCCAAACATATTTGGCTTATAATCCCGGCTGCGGGGAAGATCTACCTCTACCGTAAAGGTGCGGTTCACCGGGTTGATGACTTCTCCCACGCGCTTTACCTTGGCCTTCATGGTTCGATCTAGGATAGGAAAGCTCAGTTCCACTTGGTCGCCGCGCCGAACAAAAGGAGCATATGCTTCAGAAAGCTCTGCACTTAGGCTCAAGTCACTGTTGTTGATGAGCAAAAATACAGGCTGGCCTGGAGCAACGGTCTCCCCTACTCGATTCATGACATCGTCTACGGTACCCGTCTGCGGTGCCCTTACAATGGCCAAGGCTTGCTGTTCCTTTAGCGTCTCTAAGCGACGCTCCAAGCTCTCCTTTTGACTTTTGGCGCTCAGGTATTGGACTTCGGTCCCGATTTCTTGCTTCCACAAGTTCTCTTGCTTTTCAAATAACACGGTGGCCAAATCCAATTGGGTTTGGATTTCTTCAATGTTGCGCTTGATAACGGCATCATCTATTCGAGCCATGACGTGTCCTTTGTTGACGCGCTGACCTTCTTGCACGGTTACCTGGATCAAACGACCTCCCGTCTGGGGGCTAACCATGATGCTTTTGTTTGATTCGACTTTGCCTTGCACCTCTACATAGTGTTCAAAATCAGCTGGGTTCAATATTTGGGTCGTAACAGGTACGATCTTTTCGGCTTTAGCCTTGGAGGGATCTAACTTAGCTAGTTCTTCTTCTAACTGGGTGATTTCCTGGTTTAGGGCTAACAGCTGGGTTCTTTTCTCTTTCAAAAGAGCCTCCTTTGCTTCTGGAGTGTTGGCCGGTTCAGAGCCTCCACAAGCCAGCAACAAGGTAGAAGTAACCAGAGCGGCGATGAGTGCTAACTTTTTCATCTATAGATTTGGTATTGAATACAGATAGTGGTTGGATAAATGTTTATTCGTGGTATTTGCTGAACTCGCCCATGACCCGATCTGCTTCAGTTTGGGCAAGTAGATACTCCAATAAAGCAGACAGGTAATTCGCCTCCGTTTCACTGAGTTGGCTTTCCGCCTCATTCACTTCCAGGCTCGAACCTACTCCTTCCCGGTACTTGATTCGGGTAGTGTTAAATACAGATTCAGCTAAGTCACGGGTATTTTCAGCAGCCTTTAAAGAAGCAAAAGCATTATTTAACTCTGCCTGGGCCTGACGGTATTCCAACTGAGAACTTTGCTCAAACAGCTCAAATTGATTTTCTATCTTTTTGAGTTCCAAACGTGACTGCTCCATGGAATGCTCCCGACGCAGTCCATCAAAAATGGGGACATTCACCGTAAGACCGACCACACTTAGAGGAAACCAAGTTCCTGTTAAGTCTAAGGGATTGTCAGTTTCATCATTCGGTTCTCCTTGAAACTGATACTGATAGTTTCCAAAAAGGTAAATACTAGGCAAGTAGCCGACGCGTTTACCACGCAAATTGAGGCTTTCTAATTCCCGTTGGCTCTCTAACAATTGGTACTCGATTCGCTGGGTTGGATCAAAGGTCCCAACCATGGAGATTTCTCCCAATTTGTCCTGCTTGAGGGTTTCCAAATCCATGCTGAGTTCTAACTCATCCTGATAAGGCATGCCCA
Source organism: uncultured Bacteroidia bacterium (assembly GCA_964521065.1). GTDB lineage: Bacteria > Bacteroidota > Bacteroidia > J057 > J057 > CAYVAP01. The sequence goes on from CAZFPQ010000058.1 coordinate 2,703, forward strand.
TCTGATATTTCAGAATATCTATGGCCAGGTTTGCCAAACGATTGGCTTTCTCCCGTTCTAGATACAGGTTTCCCAGGCTAATTTTTAGTCGATCTACATCGATTTTTTCAGCAAAGCCTTCCTGGTTCAAGGCGCTGGTCTCCTTGTAGAGTTGCTCCAAACGGGTAAGATTGGCCTCCAAGCTGCTAATTCTCTCTCGGGTAATTAGGGTCTGGAAATATGCTTGGGTAATGGCAAGGGCGATATCTTCCCGGCCGCGATTTACTTGCTGATAGGCGAGTTCTTCGAAAGACTTTGCGGCTTTAACTCCGAGGAAAAAACTGCCGTCAAATACCAATTGGCTCAGGCTGACCCCAGCGGAAAACTGGACAGGGAATCCAAAAACCACCTCAATAGGGGCTCCTGCTATAGGCGTCCCAGTTTCAGGGTTTATTTGAGTTACAGGTAGGGGCAATACTCCCCCATCTGCGCGCTGCACGGGTACAATTTCTTGTTGGGGAGAGAATTCCCCTGGCAGGATCGTAATTGGCAATTGCAAAAATGCCTGAGGCTCGACCTTACCAGTTATTTGAGGCAAACCAGAAGCAATAACTTCTTTGGCTTGGGCCCGAGCGATGTAGGCATCAAAGCGGGCGTTTTCGATGTTCACATTATGAGACAGGCCATAATCAATGGCCTCCTCCAAGGTCATTTGGTGGGATTCTTGGGCTTTTGCCAAGGGCAAAAACACCAAAAAGCCCAATCCCAGCATAAGGGATTTCAAGAGGATAGTGGATTTAGGATGTAACAAAGCGATATGAATGATTGGATTGGACAAAAAACTACTGTCCCATAGGGACTTGAATGGTTTTTAGGTAAGTGAGCAACAAAGACCTTCCTCGGTCGGTAACGATGCTCCTCATATACAGGTCAAAAAGGACTAGGTTAATATGGTCGAAGGAATGGCCCAACAAAAAAGAACTGTCGCGCTGGAGATTCGATTCGATCTGGGCAATTCGCAAAGTTGCGATGAGGTCTAGGTTTAATTCGGGTCTATACAGCCCCTCCTTAACTCCACGCCTAAGGTTCTCTACGATTTTCTTGAACAGAAACTCTTGTTTGAATTGATTGAAGACCTCCCAGGCTTGCGGATAAAAACGCTGGACCTCAGAAATAAGGTTTGGGTTCATGCGTCCAAAGACACGTGAGGACCAGCGAAGAAGTCGAAACTCTTGGTCAATCGCATTGGATGCCTCCTGAATAACTCGATCAGATTCGATTTTTTCAGCTTCAATAAAGGACGTAGCTACCAGTAGAACGAGGTCTGCCTTATTGGTAAAATATTGATACAATGTCTTCTTGGACATGCCCAGGTTTCCAGCCATGTCATCCATTGTCACTCCCCGGACCCCATGTAGCAAGAACAAGCGCTGGGCTTCCTCAAGAATTCGGGATTCTATCTCTTCCATTCGCGTTTAAAAATTCGCCGCAATACTATGGAAACTCTTACAATTTCCAAAGTTTCCCTTCAAACTTCACAATTACTTCATGGTTTATAAAAACCAAAAAAAAACCATCCTTCGTAAAAAGAATTTTAACTTTCAGCTTAAACCACCAATCAGATTTCATGTCATCCTCCACTTCTACCTCGCTGAATCAGACTTTGGTTGCAGATGTCCAAGCTGGGCTTTCTGGCCAGCCTAAGCGTCTTTCCTCCAAATACTTTTACGATGATCGAGGCAGTGAACTGTTTAGAGAAATCATGCGGATGGACACTTATTATCCTACTGATTGTGAATACGAGATCTTTAAGCAGCATACTGCACGTATCCAACAAGCGTTTTCGCCTGAGGGACAGCCTTTCCAGTTGGTAGAATTTGGTGCTGGAGACGGACACAAAACCAAAGTACTCCTGGAGTACTTCCAAAGAGAAAAACTCCCTTTCACCTACATGCCTATAGACATTTCTAAAGGGGCCATCGATCGGTTGGCTGGGGATCTCAAGCGCCAATGGCCCCAATTGAATTTTGAGCCGGTAATTGGCGAATACTTTGAAGCCTTGCACCGCATCAATCAACAGGCAGGAGACCAGCCTAAGGTCATTTTGTTTTTGGGCAGCAACATTGGGAATTTCATCGAGGACCAGGCGGTCGCTTTTCTAAAAGCACTACGCAGAGAAATGAACCCTGGAGACCGAGTTTTGATCGGTTTTGACCTAAAAAAGGACCCAAAAGTAATCCTTCCAGCTTATAGCGATCCCTGGGGCATTACCCGTGCGTTTAACCTCAATTTGCTTACCAGATTGAACCGGGAATTGGGAGCCAATTTTGACGTAGAACAATGGGACCATTATGCCACTTACCACCCTATCAATGGGGAAACCCGGAGCTACTTACTGAGCAAAAAAGACCAGGAGGTCTTCTTTGAAAAATTAAACTGTGGTTATCACTTTGACGCCTGGGAACCAATCTGGACCGAATTGTCTCAAAAATACGATCTCCACATGGTCAAGCGACTTGCCCAACTATCTGGTTTCAAGATCGTCGACAACTTATTCGACTCACATCGGTATTTCCTTGATTCTATTTGGGAATACCAATAAGCCTTATGGTTTTGACAAGGTTTCAAATATACAGGCCAAACTCATTTTTCTAAGAGACGTAGATTGGCTTGGACTCTGAGCAAACGGCATTTCCAAGCCCCAGAGCAATGACACAGACTCTACATACATCAGAATATATTCTCCATGAAGCTGAAGATTTGCGGACTTCGTGATGAAGAAAACATCACCAAAATTCTTGAGATTGGCCCAGATTATCTCGGTTTTATTTTTTATGAGAAGTCCGCCCGTTATGCAAGACGAAAACTTGATCCATACTTTGCCCAATCCATTCAATCTGCAGAAACAGTAGGCGTATTCGTCAATGAAGATTCTTACCAAATTGAAGATACAGCGCAAACATATGAGTTGGACTACATTCAACTTCACGGCAATGAGTCTCCTCAACAATGCAAAGAACTACAAGCCGCAGGGCTTAAGTTGATCAAAGTTTTTAGCGTGGGGGATTCCTTTGATTTCAATGTTCTCAAGCCCTATGAAGAATGGGTGGAGTACTTCCTTTTTGACACCAAAGGAAAGCTCCCAGGAGGCAATGGATACACCTTTGATTGGTCCCAGATGGATAATTATCCTTCTGAGGTCCCCTTTTTCCTGAGTGGGGGCCTAGGGCCAAAGCATCGAGAGTTGGTCCAGCAACTGAGCCTTCCTAAACTTCACGCATTAGACGTCAACAGTAAATTTGAAATCCGCCCGGGATTGAAGGACGTCCAAAAACTCCAGGATTTTTGGCACCACATACCTTGATTTCATGGGGCCTCTGCCTTCGTTTTAGCTCCGCTGAAGGGCGTCAAGGACTACATGGATTAACTCATGCGGCTGTTTTGCCTCAGCGAATACTTGGCTGCTGGAGTTTGAGTGGGTTTCCCGAGAACCATACAAAATCACCTGAGGTGTTCCTTTCACACCCTCTGTACTTAATATTTGCTCTACGCTGGCTTCTTGACCAGCTTGGCGAATATCTATGATGACAAAGTCCCAGCGTTCACGCTTCAATTTTCCTTGGGCGGCAGCGAGCTGATTGACCCAAGCTCCTTCCCCTTTGATGGCTTTGAGCATATCCATCTCATGACTCGAATCTTCCTCTAAGCCATTTGGACAGAAATACAAAACTCGGTAATCACCACCATATACGTATTGGTACTTCATCCGCTGCTGTAAAGCCCGCCGAGTAGACAAGGGAGTATGATCTACTTCGTCAGCCGTTAAACTTCTGGTACCCATTCCTCGGGTCCTGGATCCACCTACTTGCTGTTGAGCCTGCCAGGCATGGCTGGCTTCCGCCAAATCTAACTTTTGGCCGACATCAAATCCCAAAACATTGCCCACTACTGCGTATAGCTGATCTTGTCGCTTTCGCTTGTATTCATTCCAATCAAAGTCAGCTAAAAATTCAACCGCTGCCCTAGCCCCTCTTCGGAAAAGGTCGAGTTTGCTTTCATCATCAATGTTGAAGTTTAGCCAATCGTGGTCACCAATATCGATGGTAGCCACCAACTGGTTAAAATCTGGATGCTGAGAAATAAAGTCTCGGTCCCGGATCTTAGTAGCAGCATTGATCATGGTACCGGCCAGTTTCGTATAGCTCATCTCATCTACCCGGTTCAGGTTCACCTGATCATGTCCCAGCTTAACTCCAAAAGTGGGACGCCCTGGAACCCGATGCCAATCATGAAATACATCAATGGGGAAATTGGAAAGCAGCCCCCCATCTACAAACAATACCGCTTCAGGATGAGGGCCTCGATAGGTGGTCAATTCCTGCCAACGCGCTTGAGTTGCTTCATCTTGGGGGATATTACTTTTGATCCAAGGATAAAAGAAGAATGGAACCGACATGGAAGCCCGGACAAATTCTGCCGGATTGACGGAAGCTACATCTTCGTAATAAAGTTTCCCCATATCGGGTAACACGGCTTTGATTTCAGTAGAAAGGTCCGCTGCCACAATGGCCATCATCCAATCTGGATCTCCGCCCGGCGTTCTGGTTTTACTGAGCATATCTTCTATTATCTGGGGTAGCGTGCTCATTCTTTCATGCAGTTCTGCCATGGTGGTAATGCCCCAGCCTTGGAGCACTTTGGAAATCCAGGAGTAGAACTCCTCACCTGGGTTGAGTCCCATATGATCCTTTAGGTCATCTAGAACCCGAACGACCCTAAAAGCCATTTCTAAAAAATTTGCGTCTTCCTTGGTAAGGGTCTTGACCAAGTTTTGGACATCCTGATCACCATCAACTAGGCTGCTGATGTCCAAACTAGCCATGTGTTCAATTACCTTTTCTGAACGGGCTTCACTCGGCGTACCCGCTGAGGCCATAAGCAAAGTGTTGATGGCTCCGGCAGAAGTACCGGCAAGTTTCAGAAAACGAATACCAGCCTGCTCCATTACGTAGGTATAGCCAGCTAAAGCTACGCCTAAGACTCCCCCCCCCTCTTGGACCAGGTCTACATACCAATATTGGCCATCAAAATAGTCGGAAAAACCAAAATCTTCCTCAGTTTGGCGGCGCTGGTCCAAGCTCCTCTGTAGCTTATCCAGCAAATCCAAGACCTCTTTATCTTGGGTAAAAGAAGTTGTTTGCAAACTCATAGACAGAGGGTATTTGTGGGGTGAGATATGGTTTTTTTCTTATCTTCCAACCATACTTATGTAAATACGATCATTTCATAAACATTTGCAAAATACCTCGTTCAATGGATACCATTATTTATGCCGCAGTAGCCGCGATTGGCGGTTTGGCCTTTTTCCGTAGTGGATGGGTCGTGGTAAGACAACAGCAAGCAGCCGTGATTGAGCGGCTGGGAAAATTTCAGCGGGTAGCTGGTCCGGGATTTCATATCAAAATCCCTTTTCTCGACCGAGTTTCCGGCCGAGTTAACCTCAAGATCCAGCAGTTAGATGTAAAGGTAGAAACCAAAACGCTGGACAATGTATTTGTTGTCCTCAAAGTTTCGGTTCAATACCACGCCTTAAAAACCAAAATCTACGATGCTTTCTACGAACTAGACGATCCTCATCGCCAGATCACTTCCTACGTTTTTGACGTAGTTCGAGCTGAAGTACCTAAACTAAAGCTCGATGAAGTCTTTGCGCGCAAAGATGACATCGCCGTTGCCATCAAAGGGGAATTAGCTGAGGCCATGAATGGATATGGATATGGCATGGTAAAGGCGCTGGTCACTGACATTGACCCTGATCATGAAGTTAAGATCTCCATGAACCGCATCAACGCCGCTGAGCGGGAGAAGTTAGCTGCTCAATACGAAGCGGAAGCAGAACGAATCAAAATCGTAGCCATCGCCCAAGCCGAAGCAGAATCTAAAAAGCTACAAGGCCAGGGTATAGCTGACCAGCGTCGCGAGATTGCGAAAGGCCTGGAAGATTCAGTAGAAGCCTTGAATAAAGTGGGAATTAACAGTCAAGAAGCTTCTGCGTTGATCGTAGTTACCCAGCATTATGACACCTTGCAAGCAATGGGAACCAATAGTAAGAGTAACTTGATCTTGTTGCCTAACTCCCCTAGCAATGCTAGCAACATGATGAATGACATGATTACGTCTTTTACCGCGGCCAGTATGATGGGCGAGGAAATGAAGCGCAATCAAGTTTCTGCTGAACGATTGAATGAATCTGGTAACCTCGACGCCTCTCGTATGATTCAGCAGGCCAAGGAAGCTACCCGCAAAAAGGAAGAGGCTGATGACAAAAAGGATACAGATTCTTCTGGGGATGATGATTTCCACTTGAACTTTGACAAGTAGTCTAGGTGGATAGATTACAAATCATACAAGAGTCAAGGCCTTGGTCTTGACTCTTTTTCCTTTTGCGAAAAGAATGCACACAGGGGGCAAAATGAAATGGAAAAGCGCGGCTGAGGACACAAGGAAGTATATTTCAAGGCCATCAATATCCCATTGGATGTCTACCTAGCTCATCGACCTACTCGACCAGCCCTTCATCCCTCATCATCCAATAAGCTGTATCGGCCAATGAAGTTCCTTGGTGAGTTCGCGTTGGCAATAAGATCATCCGGCGCATCAATCGATTTTCAGGACGGAAATAAATGGTGAAGGCAGCGCGAGATTGAGACTCAATCGCTTTGCGATACACCACCTTTTCGATGCTTTTCTTAGGGATCACCGGGATAAAGGACAGATCTCGGTTTTTGAATGCAGCGGCTACTGATGCCAACGACATCACTACAAAAAAGAAGACCAAAAAGTAATTAGCAATACTTAGACTGAGGATTAAGCCTATGACCATGGCTAGGGTAAGGAGGAGATAAAGTACCCAAGCCCTTTGGTAGCCCTTCTTAAAAAGGAAACGGCTCAATACCCCTACCCAATCTTGCCGATCTATCTCAATTCGATCTGGATAAAGGTGGCAAACTCCGTTTTTGGTACTGAATGACTTAGAACCAGACCTCATTCTTTAACCATATTTTTGTAGGCAGTCACGAGTCCAGATTCACGAAAGATCTTCCGCTTGATAATCCATTTGTCTTGGGTGATTTTCCATCCATAAAGATCATCAGGGAAATCCTCATCTAAACCAAAATCCCATCTTCTTTCTATGTAATATGGTCCTGGAGCAACCTCTTCAAACTGTCCGAAGAAGCTTTCATTACCAATGCTGATCCAATCTTCATTCAGCTGAGTCTCGCGCAATGTAGCATCTCCATAAAGATCTACCCAGATATAGTAGCTTACTTGAGCCAAATTAATGAGTCCGCCTTCTACCACCTGAAAAGTGGTATCGTACATAACTTGCCCACTTGCGTCCTGCACAATTAAGCTATGCAGGCCAGGTTTGAGTTCAATTCGCTCAAATCCGCCAGCCGGCATCATGTACAGCAATTCGTCTACCACCACCTTCAAGGTTTGATCTCCTGCATTATCTAGCTCAACATTTCCCTGCTCACAAGAAAATAGGGAGAGCGAGACCAACAAGAAGCAGAAAATCAGTGGGTGTTTCATATTTTAAGGCGACTAGGCAAAGAGGGAGTAGATCAATCAGAGAGCAAGAAAATAGAGTGAAAAAATGAATTTCGCGTGGAAGGACTAAAAAAGTATAATTTTTGGCAAAAAAAATCGTTCAGGAGTCCAATTTAATGCTTCCTCCGATATTATGTAGAATTTGGAGGTAAAATTTCTTTAAAGCACAAATGGATAATAATAGAACTATTTGGTCAAACTTGGGTTTATGGGAAATGTGTATGAAGTTTACAGACGTTTTTGCCTTGATCAATACATTATATTATAAAGCCAACTCATGATTCTCCCTATCATCGGGTACGGACATAAAGGTCTCAGAGAAGAAACCAAAGAGCTAGAACCCAATCATCCAGAACTTGACCAGCTGATTCAGAATCTTTTTGAGACCATGTACAACGCTCAGGGAGTAGGTCTAGCTGCTCCTCAAGTAAATATTCCCTTAAGAATTTTTGTGGTAGATGGATCTCCAATTGAACCCACGGGTAGTGAGATCATGGAGGGATTCAAGCGTGTGTTCATCAACCCTAAAAAAGTGGAAGAGTTTGGGGAAGAATGGCCTTTTGAGGAGGGATGCCTGAGTATTCCAGATATCCGCGAGACGGTCTATCGCAAGGAGAGCATTACCCTCACTTACCAAGACTCCAATTTCAACTCCCACACGGAAACCTTTATAGGTATGCAGGCGCGAATCGTGCAACATGAGTACGATCACCTTGAAGGCAAGTTGTTTACTGACTACTTGTCTGGTTTGCGAAAAAGAGTATTAAAGACACGTCTTAACAAAATTTCAAAAGGAGACATCCACTCTCCCTACCCTATGCGCTTTCCCAAGGCTTAATCGCTATCGTGAATCTGGTACTTGTAAGATTTCTGCGCATTCCGAAAACGATTTCGGTATTTTTTGTAATTTTTTTAACATTTAGCTCACTTACAACTAAACATTTATTGTTTATCAGACGTTTATTGGTTAGATTGCAAGGCAAGTTAGTTAAGAATCCTCAATAAGAAATACATTTATGACTTCGCAAGACCTTCACGCCAAGCTCTTGGCCTCTAAGCGCTTTTTGCAAAAAGAACTCATCAACAACAAGCTTCAAACAGGTACCCAAGTCCTAAATTTTCGTGAAATCGGGAAAAGAATGGATATGATTCACGAAGCAGAGCGGGTAGGAGTAAGAAATCTAGGAGAACGTCAAAACCGGAAACTCACTCGCATGATCAGCGAACTTGAGCAAATTGGCGGTTCATCAATGAACTAACATAAAGCGTACCAAATTTGGTATGAACAAAAGTTGAGAGGCCTTCCGGTCTCTCTTTTTTTTTGCCAATTGACCTTTTCAAGCTCCATCCTAGCCGCAAAAGTTGGGCGTCGTGCTTCTCCCCATTGCCATTCATTACTATTTGGCCTAATTTGCCCTCAAATTAATCGAATTGACCCGATGGCCATCCCATTTTTGTTGCAAACCAACCTTACTGCTTACATCCCAATTCTAGTCATGATCGTGGCACTGTTAGGATTGGGGATCCTATTGGCGAGTCTTTCCAGGTTCATGGGCCCATTCCGCCCTGAAGCCAAAGATATGGGAGCATATGAATCGGGGATGGACCCCATAGGCACTGCTCACGAAAGGTTTTCTGTAAAGTTTTACCTCGTGGCGATGCTTTTTATCCTGTTTGATATTGAAGTGGTGTTCATGTACCCCTGGGCTGTACAATACCGTCACCTACTAGATACTTACGGCTTATTTCCTTTGATTGAAATGTTGGTATTCATTGCCATTCTCTTTGTAGGCTACATCTACATCTATAAAAAAGGTGGATTAAAGTGGAATTAATCAGATTCCCAAAACATTCACTTTTCATTATTTGTTGACTTAGAGATTAAGCTGATAGCTCGAAAATAAAACCATGGGTATAGAAAAAGCACTCGCGAAGCAAGGATTCCTTCTCTCATCTGTTGATGCCCTTACCAACTGGGCCCGTTCGAACTCTATGTGGCCTATGCCTATGGGGCTCGCCTGCTGCGCCATCGAGATGATGGCCTTTGCCGGACCTAAATACGATGCGTCTCGATTTGGCTCAGAAGTTTTCCGTTTCTCTCCACGCCAAGCAGACCTGATGATCGTAGCGGGATGGTGTACGTATAAGATGTCTCATGCCATCAAGCGAATCTGGGACCAAATGCCTGATCCTAAGTGGTGTATTGCCATGGGAGCCTGCGCCTCTACCGGTGGCATGCACCGGGTATACGGTGTTGTGCAAGGTGCTGACAACTTTCTCCCCGTCGATGTATACATTCCTGGCTGTCCTCCACGGCCAGAAGCGGTGATACATGCCTTACAGACCATCCAAGAGAAAGTGCGGGAAGAGCACTCCGTACTCCAAGACTGACCTTACCAAAAATTGAATACCTAATTTTAGGTAATCAATTTTAGTTACTATATTTGACCATGATTTTGGGCGCACTTAAAACAATGCGCCCTTCTTTTTGGTTCCTTACTTAGATTTAATCCAAATAAACTTAACCTGCATGGCTGAGGAAAAATTGGCAGACTTTCAGGAACTATCCGAGGATGAAAAAGTGATCCAGGAATTCACTGAGCAGCAGAAAAAATATAAATATGGCTGGGTAACTGACATTGAGTCAGATAAAGCGCCCAAAGGATTGAATGAGGACATCATTCGATTCATCTCTGCCAAAAAAAATGAGCCTGAGTGGATGCTCGAGTTTCGACTTAAGGCTTACCGTCAGTGGCTAAAGATGACGGAGCCCAATTGGGCCCATCTTGGATATCCTCCCATCGATTACCAAGACATTTATTACTATGCCGCGCCTAAGCCCAAGAAGAAACTCGATAGCCTGGATGAAGTAGATCCAGAATTGCTATCTACTTTTGAAAAGTTGGGTATTCCCTTGCAAGAGCAGAAAATGCTAGCTGGGGTGGCAGTAGATGCCGTGATCGACTCTGTCTCAGTAAAGACCACCTACAAAGAGAAATTAGCTGAATTAGGAATTATTTTCTGCTCCTTTTCAGAGGCATTAAAGGATCATCCTGAGCTAGTTAAAAAGTACATGGCCAAGGTGGTTCCGACCACAGACAACTATTTTGCAGCCTTGAATTCTGCGGTATTCACTGATGGCTCTTTCGTGTACATTCCTGAGGGAGTACGCTGCCCCATGGAACTTTCGACTTATTTCCGCATCAACGAACAGAATACTGGTCAATTTGAGCGTACCCTCATCGTGGCAGAAAAAGGTAGTTACGTATCCTACCTCGAAGGCTGTACAGCACCCATGCGTGATGAAAATCAACTTCATGCGGCGGTAGTCGAGTTGGTGGCCATGGAAGACGCTGAAATCAAGTATTCTACCGTACAAAACTGGTATCCTGGAGACCCTGAAACAGGTAAAGGAGGAATTTATAACTTCGTGACCAAGCGCGGCTTATGTGAAGGTAAAAATTCCAAAATAAGCTGGACGCAGGTTGAAACAGGCTCAGCCATCACCTGGAAATACCCTTCCGTAATCTTGAAAGGGGACCATAGCGAAGGTGAATTCTACTCAGTGGCTGTCACCAACGGTCGTCAGCAAGCAGATACCGGAACAAAAATGATCCATATCGGGAAAAACACCCGTTCCTTGATCATATCCAAAGGTATTTCTGCGGGATTTAGCAACAACAGTTACCGTGGACTGGTCAAAATCATGAGTGGGGCGACCAATGCCCGGAACTTCTCCCAGTGCGATTCCCTATTGATCGGAGATCAATGTGGAGCACATACCTTCCCCTACATTGAAGTAGGTAACAACAGTGGACAAGTAGAGCATGAAGCGACTACCTCCAAAATTGGGGAAGACCAAATTTTCTACTGCCAACAACGCGGCCTGGATGAAGAGAAAGCGGTCGGACTGATTGTAAATGGCTATGCCCGCGAAGTCCTCAACCAGTTGCCCATGGAATTTGCTGTAGAAGCTCAAAAACTGCTTAGCATCAGTTTGGAGGGATCTGTTGGATAATCTCCAACGATGTATCCCACTTATTTTTTCATTTGATTCAATACCATACCTGTTTATATACCATGCTTTCAATAAATAACCTCCACGCAAAAATTGAGGAAAAAGACATCCTCAAGGGCCTGAATCTGGAAATTAAGCCAGGTGAAGTCCATGCAATTATGGGTCCTAATGGATCAGGCAAATCTACCCTCGCTTCAGTTCTGGCAGGACGTGAAGATTACGAGGTGACTGGTGGAGAGGTCTCGTTTCACGGTAAGGATCTTATCGACATGGAGCCAGACGAGCGTGCAGGAGAGGGGCTGTTTTTGGCCTTTCAATATCCTGTTGAAATCCCTGGAGTTTCAATGACCAACTTCTTGCGCACTTCTGTAAATGCCGTGCGCGAATATCGGGAACAAGAGCCCCTTAGTGCTGCAGCTTTTCTGAAGCTGATGAAAGAAAAGCAGGCGGTGGTAGAATTGGATACTACGCTGACCAAGCGGGCGGTAAATGAAGGCTTTTCTGGCGGAGAGAAAAAGCGCAATGAAATCTTCCAGATGGCTATGTTGGAGCCTACATTGGCTATTCTAGATGAAACCGACTCTGGCCTTGATATTGATGCCCTCCGTATCGTGGCAGATGCAGTAAACAAGCTACGCAGTCCTGAACGCTCTTTCTTGGTGATTACCCACTACCAGCGCTTATTGGACTACATCGTACCCGATTTTGTCCATGTACTTTACCAAGGTCGAATCGTGAAGTCTGGTACCAAGGAACTCGCCATGGAGTTGGAAGAAAAAGGCTATGATTGGCTTAAAGCTGAGGCCACCACGGCATAGTCGTCTCGGTTAGCGTTTTTTCACACCCGATAAACAAGAAATTCATGAATACCGCCCATAAAGCATTGGACAAGGACGGCTTTGTAGGATATTTTCAAGAATCAGTGGGAGAGGCGACTTTAGCCGGACTAACAGTTCGAGAAAGTGCGGCATCCCTGATAAAAGATTTGGATTTTCCTGGCCGCAAGCATGAAGCATGGAAGTATACCCAGGTAAAGCGGATGCTGAATCTGCCAGTCACCCATCAGTCCGCTCCAGAAGTACAAGATCTCGCACCCTACTTGATCCCCGACCTGGAAGCTGACCGCCTGGTGTTCATCAATGAGGAATATTCTGCCGATTTATCTAGTGTCACATTCAACCATGACAAGGTACACGTCGCTCCACTTAGCGAGTTGACAGATGTCACCCTAGAGGTTTTCGAGGCTAACTTTGGCCAAGTTTTGTCTGCCGAATGGGATCTGTTTGCAGCAGCAAATACCGCCTACGCCAAAGAAGGTGTGGTCGTCTACCTTCCCAGAAATGTAGTCCTTAGCCACCCTATTCAAATCATCCACTTGGCTGCGGGAGCAGAAGGTACAGTGGGCATCCAGCATCGCAATTTATTTTTGGCGGGTGATGGATCTGAGGGAAAAATAATTGAGTCTTTTTATAGCCTCGATCAAGCATCGCCTAGTATCAGGGTACACGGCACAGAAGTAATCGTTGGTCAGAACGCTGGCTTAGAGCATATTCGCCTACAACTAGAAAACAGCCAATCTTCGATCATCGATCGAACGGAGGTGCACCAAGCCACGGATAGCCGTTACCACGTTTTTACCCTTACTTTCGACGGGGATCTGATACGCAACAGCCTGGTGGTTCGCTTGAAAGGTCAGAATACCCATACGGATATGATGGGGGCTTACCTACTCAACGGTGACCAACACCTAGACAATTGGACACAGATTCATCACGAACAGCCCAATTGCTACAGCAATGAACTCTACAAGGGAATGGTAGATCAGGAGGCTTCTGCGGCTTTTACTGGGAAAATCCACGTTTACCAGCCTGCACAGAAGACCAACGCATATCAGTCTAACCGCAACATTTTGCTTTCTGACACGGCGAACGTCTATACCAAGCCTCAGCTAGAGATCTACGCCGATGACGTCAAGTGCTCTCACGGTGCCACTACTGGCCGCATAGACCGCGACGCGCTTTTCTATTTGATGGCAAGAGGCATCCCAGAACACAAAGCTCGGATGATCATGATCCATGCCTTTGTGATGGAAGTGGCCGATCACATAAGTATTGAAGCGGTTAAAAACTATGTGGATGGTTTAGTTGAAAAGAAGTTCAACAGCTAAGTAGTTCTACCCCATGCTGCAAATAAGGTATTCTCTGCTCTTAGGAGTGTGGATTCTATTTTGGGGATTTTCTGGATGCAAAATCTCCGGGATCGAACCGTCAATATCCTTATTAGGCCATTGGGAAGTAGCTTATCAGCATCTCCCTGATGGAGGCATAGATACCAGCCAGCACATTCGCTATTCAATATTAGGCTTTGAATACAGCGATGGCTTTGTCCTAAAAGAAGAAGGCAAGATAGATATTACTTGGTATGGAATGGTAAACGTTCCCGATCGTACTTGGCGACTGGAAGACTCAACCCTCATCATCGATTCAGGAACTGCAGCGGGGGAGTTTCGCTATTTGATTCGGCAACAAGAAGAGGATGGGATGGACTTTGTCCCTCAACTGAGCCGCAATCCGGATCCCATATATCATTTACAGAGGATACCCTAAGCAAAGCACATGAACGTAAGTAGCAAAATACACATCGATCAGGTCCGTAAAGATTTTCCTACTCTACACCAACAGGTACATGGAAAGGATTTGGTCTATTTTGATAATGCGGCCACCAGCCAAAAGCCTCAGGTGGTAATCGATCGCATAGCAGAATATTACCAGCGGGAAAACAGCAACGTACACCGTGGCGTACATACCCTGTCTCAAACTGCGACCTCTGCTTACGAAGCCCCAAGGAAACTGATTCAGCAAACCCTTAATGCGACTCATGAACACGAGATCATCTACACCAAGGGTACGACTGATGGCATCAATTTGGTGGCTCAGAGCTACGCCCGTTCGATCTTGAAGCCTGGAGATGAGATTCTTCTCACTGAGATGGAGCACCACTCCAACATCGTGCCTTGGCAAATGGTAGCCGAGCAAACCGGGGCGGTGGTCAAGGTTGTTCCTGTCACCGATCAAGGAGAATTGGATATGGAAGCTTTTCATTCTCTCCTAAGTGAAAAAACGGCGATCCTTGCTTTTGTATACATTTCCAATAGCCTAGGCACGGTCAATCCTGCCAAAGAGATGATTGCCGCCGCCCATCAAGTAGGAGCCAAAGTATTGGTTGATGGAGCCCAAGCCATTCCCCATCAAGCCGTAGACGTGCAGGACCTTGACTGCGACTTTTTCGTTTTCTCCGGCCACAAGGTACTTGGCCCTACTGGCATCGGCGCCTTATATGGCAAGGACGAATTGCTCAATGCCATGCCCCCTTATCAAGGTGGTGGTGACATGATCAAGGTAGTCCGCTTCGAAGGAACCACCTACAACGATCTTCCCCATAAATTTGAAGCGGGTACTCCCAATATCGCGGGCGCCATTGGCCTAGGGGCAGCTTTGGCATACGTTCACCAATTGGGCTACGATCAGATTGCTCAGGCAGAGCATGAGCTGCTCACCTATGCTACTGAAGCCCTAGAAGCCATTCCTGGTCTACGCATCATTGGCACGGCTAAGCAGAAAGCCAGCGTGATTTCATTCCTGATCGGGGATATTCACCCTTACGATGGAGGCACCATCTTAGACCAGTTGGGCATTGCCGTACGAACAGGTCACCATTGTACCCAACCCCTGATGGCGAAATTAGGAGTACCAGGTACCATGCGGGCTTCATTTGCTTTCTACAACACCAAAGAAGAAGTAGATCGATTGGTAGCAGGCATTAAGCGAGTCCAAACTATGTTTGGCTAACCCAAAGAGCCTACTTCGACCAATTTGGCTGGCACATTTCATTAATAAGAGGCTCTCTGCCTCTTTTTGCCTACTCAAGCATGGAACCCAAAGTTGTCACGCCGTTGGGTGAGTTGTACATTCGAGCCGCATCGTGACCGACATTGTCCACCAATACTTTCTGATGATTATTATCAGGGAAAAAAGATTGTATGTAATCATACATTTTTTCACCCCTATCAAAGCGGTTGGCACCTAGCAGCACCGCTTCGCAGTCGCTGGTATTCAGGCTTCCGCTGGTCAACAGGTCCAGGGTTCCAAGCAGAAAGGTAATCCTACGTGAGGTAAAATTATCGCGTAACTCCTGAATGGTAAATTGCTCGGCGTAGTCTGGACGAGAGCCTGTTCCGTAGGGCCAATTTTGATAGTTGGCACAACCTGTAGGCACCGTAAACTGAGAGGTACTTGTATTCCATCTCTCGGGCCCTGGATAAAAGAAATACTGACTATTGGCAACCAAGTACTGCATGGTGATGCCCCCAAGATTTCCATCCATGGGATTAGCGGCAGCGTATAAGTTGGTGAATTGTGCCCCAGCCGAATGCCCCGTAATGACGATGTTTTTCATGTTGGGAAAATGCGCTGGATCAGCTAAGATGGCCACTATGGAATCAATCACATCGAAACTACTATATTTGGTTGCCGCTACATTCAGGGACTGAAAGCCTCTTCGCCAGCCATTACCAGACCAGAATAGGTGTCGATCGTTGGCCCCTATGTCGGACTGAAGCTTGAACTGGGGAGCAACAATCACCGTTTCATTTTCCTCTCGGGCCGACAGCATGGCGTTTGCCATCCAGTTAAAATATTCATTGCCGTTTCGGTTGTTGCCATGTAGCACAATCACCGCCGAGGTAAGGGTTCCCCACACCGCGTCCTCACGCTCAATATCAAAACTGCTATAATACTCCTGTTCAAAGGGATCACCGGTACTAGCAAGTTTGAGGACCTTTAGCGCACAGCTGGAAGTCAAGCAAGGCGCTTCGATGGTGAAACTCGTGTCCTCCGCTATCTCTGGCTCTGCTATTACTTGAGGAGTAAAAGAGCCATCGTCAAATTCTTCACATCCATTTATAACGCCTCCCAAGGCGATTAAAAGCATACTTATGGAAAAAACAAGAGTCGATTTCATGTTGGTTATTTCTATGGTTCGTTGAGAACTATTGCCAGATGAACACAGGCCAGTTGGCATCAGAAGCACATAGCCAAATAGCAGAAAAATCGAAGCCAGGAAAGAGGGCACTAGGGTTGGCACAGGAAAAGTTCCCGATAGCCAGGGCAGTTCCCTCGGTGGTAATATCAGCCCCACCTGTGTAGTTAATGGTTTGATTATTGGGATAAAACAGCGCTGAGAAAGTAGCACTGCTCCCAATCTGTCCTGCTACGTTTCCAGGAAAATCCCCAGACTCATCTGCATCAGTAACCGTTACATTGCCAGTCGCATAACCCCGGTTGAAAGTTCCATCCAAGCGCCCGACTGCGCCTCCTACTCGGTTTCTTCCGGTCATGTTTCCGGTCGCATAACAATCGGTGGCGGTAGCGCCTGCTTCTAGGGAGCCAATCACTCCTCCTACGCGGGAGGAAAGCGATTCACAATTGCCTGAGCTAAAAGATTCGGAGATGGTTCCTGCCTGACTGAGTCCTACCAAGCCTCCAATACGACTGGCTGTTCCAAATACTCCACAGGAAGAAGAGCTGCGAGTAAGCAGACCTGCTTCCTGAGATCCTACGATGCCTCCCGCCCGGCTGGAACTGGTGCTCACACTCCCACTGGTATGGCAGTTCTCAATCAGGCCACCCAATTGGCGGCCCACCAAAGCTCCCGTGGCTTGATTTCCTTCTACGCCCGTTACCTGAACGTTGAGGTTCTGGATAGTCCCTCCAACTAGTACCCCAAATAGGCCTACTTCCGTCTGATCTGGACGGCTGATGCTGACACCACTTACGTTGAACCCAGCGCCATCAAGGGTTCCAGAAAATCCTTCAATGAGATCACCAATGGGAACCCAACCCATAGGATCAACCGAGGAAAGACCAGATAGGTCTATGTCTGATGCCAAAACAAAGTAGCTTTCTAAAAACAGGCGAATCAGATCAAACTGCTCTGGTGCATCTATGACGTAGGGATCTAATTCGGTACCTGTCCCACTCGCAAATAAGGGTTTGGGTTCAATTTCAGTCGTAAAAGATAACTCAAACGCCTCCTCTAGGTCTTCCCCATTCGCTCCCAGATCTCCAGGTGAAACCGTTAAGGTATAGACATCTTCGAAAGCCAAGGAGTCTTGAGGGGTAATGGCAAGAATGGAATTGTTGTTGTTCAGCGCTAGGTCTAGGGAAACAGCTTCGTTACCCGAAGCAAGTTCAACTGCTGAAAGAATCAAGTCGGGATTGACAGGAGAAGAAAAGATCAAGGTAAAAGCAGCGTCAACTTTCACAACTCGGCCTTCCTCTACGTTGGTATTGTCTACTTGTAACGCCACCACTGATAGTTTGGCAGGGTCAGATGGATAAAAGGGTTCTTCTTCCACACAAGCTCCCAGCAGAAGGATCAAGAGGGCAAAGCCCCAGTTTGTTGGAGACCAAATTCGATGTAACCACTTCATGGGGCTATTGATTTAGAGGTGTTTGGGCACATAGGCCAGGATCAGCCGGTGCGTTGGAGTTAGCGTCTAGTTCATTAGCTGAGTAAAGGAATCGCTGTGGCATACAGTCTCCCGTCTGTAAGGGAAACATTACTGCGATATCCGGCTCTAAGTCTCGGAGTCTTCGGGCATCGTTAAAAGGCATCCAAGTGCCAAATCCAGAAATGTAACGCTCTTCAATTATTTCTCTTAGCAGGGCTCGCTCTGGGTCTATGCCATCAATATTCTCAAAACCATCTTCTTCAAAATCATCTGCATCCAACTCAAAATACCCCAGATCTGAACTGGGATTTAGGATGGGGAACGCCTCTCCTGAAGCTAGCCACTCTCGGTGGGCATTCAAATGTAGGAGACCCGTCTCAAAGCCTTGGGTTCTGGCTCCTGCTTCAGCTAGGATAAGGGTATTTTCCGCAAAGGTGACCATGGGCATGGACTGGGTAGCTGCTGCCACGCCTAGATTGGCATCTGCGTCAGAATCCATGATCACGTAATAATCATACCGGGCCTCTTCCAAGGTCTTGCCATGGGTACGGGTAATTGACGCGGTGTCGGACAATATCTGCATCAAGTAACTGATTTGATCGTCCTTCCGATTTCCAATGTCTCCCGCTCGAGAACCAGCCGCCAGTTGCCAAAAGAGGTTTTTGTTGTCCGTATTGGCGTCGTTAATGGGATGAAACCTCATGTCGTTTCCTCCACTGGAAATCCCATTCAATGCCGCGGTATAGGCATTCGCATAATCCTTGGCCTGTAAATAAAAACGCGCTTTTAAGGTCCAAGCACTTTCTAGCCACTTGGCGACATCCCCAGAGAAATAAATGTCTTCTGGAATGAAAAGCTCAATCGAGAGCTGACTCAATTCTTCAATGGCTTGATCCAGCAAGATCTGCAAATCGTCAAATACTTGAGCTTGTGGGTCAAACGCGGGTTCGCTGATCCCTACCGTAGCTGCTTCTCGATAGGGTACATCCCCAAACAAGGAAGCCATGGTCCCAATGGCATGGGCTTCTATGATCCAGGTAATGGCTACAAGTTGGGGATTGCCTTCCCCTTTTTCTTGTATGGTCCTTAGCTGAGAAAGGCAACTCTGATAGGCCCGATTCCAGGTTCCATTGCTCTCGGCTGTGGTGATGTTATACTGGTCTAGGCTTAGGTAGGAACTCTGAAAACCAATTAGTTGGCGGGTCCACAAACCAGAGATGCGTTGCAAGTGGCCGACCTGAACTTGGATATTGCCGAGTTGGGCTCCCGTCAGGAATCCTTGCGCTTGGATGGCCTCGATGGTGATGTCATTGGGGTTGTCGTTGACCCCCTCATTTAGGGATAGGCAACCCGGTAGCATCAAGAGACAACAAGCGAGAAATAGTAGCTTTTTCATGTCCTTTTCATTTAGAGAGGAGACCGTGGGATGTTGAGATTTTGGGATACTGTGAATACTTAACTTTCCTCTCATTTTCTCCCTATCCCACACTCACCCTATCTCAGTAAGTAATGTTCAGGTTAATGAGAAATGACCGGGTAGTCGGATTGGTGAAATAGTCAATGCCAAACCCGTTGCCTACTCCGAACTGGTTGACCTCTGGATCAACCCCCTTTAGTGCAGTCCAGAGGAAGAGGTTGCGTCCAGTTACGCCCAAGGAGATATTCTGGAGCTTGGTGAGGGCCGTAAAGTTGGGGCCGCCAAAAGTATAGGAGAGAGAAGCCTCCCTTAGACGGGTCCAGGTGGCATTTCCAATCGAAAACTCATTGATGACGCTGCTCAAAAAGCCTCCGCCGATGGTGGTATACCAAGACTCATCCAGCAGTACAGTTCCTGCCCCAAAGTCAGCCAAGTTCCCTCGCACCGTTTCTCCAATGAAAAAGAGGTCTCCATTTACGTTTTTGACGTTTTGGGTCAGGGTAATTTCTCGGCCAACGTCCTCGTGGGTGCCAAATCGATACAGCACAAAGCGAGTCCGCTCGGCAAAGTCTCCCCCCTGTGAATGGTCAAACAATACGTTTAGCGAAAGCCCTTTGTAGCTGGCCCGTAGTCCTCCCCCCAGGCGCCAATCCGGATTGGGATCGCCGATCACGCCTTGTTGGCTATTGAGTTGGGGAAAGCCATTTTCGTCCAGCAACAGTGCTCCATTCTCATCCCTTTCTGCGCGTGTACCCCAAAGGACACCTAGAGCCTGTCCCTCTACGGCACGAGAGCTGATGGCCCCACCGGTCAGAGCGATAGAACTGGCTCCGAAAAGATTGGTAACCCTATTTCTGTTTCGGCTGAAATTCCCGTACAATTCCAGATCCCAGTCATCGGTGCGGACGAAGCTGTAGCGAAGATCTGCCTCCACTCCCCTATTTTCCATGGTACCAATATTGGTATACTCACTCAAGAAACCGGAAGAAGGAGCGGTGTTGATCTCGTAAAGCAGGTCGCGAATTTCATTTTGATACACGGTCGCCGAAAGAGAAAGCCGGTCTTGAAACATGCGTAGGTCCACCCCCATTTCCCGCTCAGTTTTCACCTCTGGCCTCAGGTTTTCATTGCCTTTGTCATCATCCACCCGAAATCCCCCTCCAAACAGCGAAATATCAAGGGGGTCACTGAAGGTGCTGTAGGAAAACCCACTTTCAGCCAGAGTTTGAGATCGGTGGGCCGCGGCATCCACCCCTACCTGTCCCCAAGCAGCTCGCAACTTTCCAAAGCTCAAGAACTTTGCCTTAAGGACATCGGTAAACTGCCAGGCCAAATCCACTGCGGGGTAGTAAAAGCGGCCACTCAGAGTCGAAGAGGCCTCTAAGGTATTGCTGATCGACAGGTACAATTGATCGGCGATGTCGAAAGTGATGATGCTATAGCCCCGGTTGGAGCGGCGAAAACGGCGGCGGGTCCTGAAAGAAGTATTCTGATTGGATGTATTTAGCTGGGAAGTAGCAATGTCCACATCCGCCTGGAAAGCAATCAGACTGGTGGAGTTGAAGCTTCTACGCTGGTCATTGAAGTTCCAGCCCGCCACAATGGTGGTACTAATGGGGTCGGCAATCTGGAAGTTAGCCCGACCAATGACATCAAAGTTGATTTGGCTATTGACGATGTTGTCTTCATCAAATCGACCTGAGCTGTAATCTGCATTGGCGGTCCCAATCGGGAAAAAGTATTCCCGCACGTCATCGTAGTGATCCACTCCGCCCCTGAGGGTAAACACCAGCCAGTTGACCGGGGTGATGTTCAGTTCGGATGAAGCAATCAGGCGATTGACCCGCGAGAGGACCCGCTGCTCATTGACGGTCCAGAGAGGATTGTTATAAGCTGGACTTGCGGAGGCTCCTAGGGAATTTCGATAGGCTCGGTGACGATTGGTTGAAGCCAGTCCGTCGGCATCGATGTGGGTACCGCGGTAATATCGGTTGTAAAAATCAGGAGGTGTACGCAAAAGGCCGATATACAGCCCTGCTACGTTGGAACTCTGATTTATTTTATTGGCCGCATTGTTGACGTAGCTGGCTTTGGCTTTCACGGTTAGCCACTTGCTGAGTTGGGTAGTGGCATTGAAGGTGAGGTTCGATTTGTTGAAAAAGGAATTTTCGATGATGCCATCGTGATCCAAGCGGCCAAGACTTAGGTAAAACTGTGAGCGGTCGTTTCCACCGCTGATGGCCAGGTTGTGGTTGGCAAAAAAACCTGTGCGGAAGACATCGTTGAAGTTTCGCTCGTGAAAAGTATCGGTGGATCGTTTTTCTAGAATGGGATAAAAGATTGTCCCATCATCCGATACGAAGCGATCTGCTTGGTCGGTCACCAAATCACCTTCCCCAGACCGGTCTGCGATTCTATCTCCCCAACTGTTGGCCGAAGTAGCCGAAAACTGCCCCCGGTCTCCCTGTCCAAAAGTCGATTGAAGTGGGTGTTGGGTCAAAATCTGGTCGAAAGACAGCGAAGAATTCAAGCTGATAGACAGGGTGCCAGCCTGCCCCTTTTTCGTGGTGATTACAATTACCCCATTGGCTGCACGAGATCCCCACAGAGAGGCCGCAGAGGCACCTTTTAGCACTTGGATGGATTCGATATCATTGGGATTCAAGTCGTTCAAACGACTAGACTGGGCTATTCTTCGATTGCTGTTGAAGTCCCCGCCGCCATAGGTGGTAGAATTATCGAT
>CAZFPQ010000058.1:25084-31434 GCA_964521065.1 uncultured Bacteroidia bacterium
ATCGCGTTGATGACCACCGCATCGATGGTCCGAACATCTGGCTTCAATGAGATCGACAGATCGGACTTTCCCGCGACTTCTACCTCTAAGGTTTCATACCCAAAGTAGGAAACAGATAGCTGGGCCCCATCTGGATTGGGAATAAGCAGGGAAAACTGGCCCAACTCATCGGTTAAGGCCCCCGTGGTGGACCCTATCAGGATCACCCGGGCTCCTTGCAGGGGATTTTCTTTGTCGTCCGTCACCGTACCTGAGACTCGCTGCTGGGCAAACAGGGCCGAAAACCCCATGCATAGACATAAGATCGCAGACTTCAGAATAGTCATGATTTGCAGGATAGCGTGTACAAAAAATAAGGGTATCGAAAAGAGGCCAGGAGAAAGTAAAACACCCTCTCCCGGCTCTATGCTTGGCTAGTAGCTTAGGGTAAGCTTCTCCGACCAGGTCTCGGTTTCGGTCATAAACTGCACCAAGTACAGATTGGGCCTAAGTCTCGATAGGTCGAGGCGTCCCTCTTTGGTCTGAAAGTTTTCTTCGATCAACACCTGTCCCACTAGATTCAGGATGCGCACCTTTTCCACTCGCTCAGGACTTTCGAAGCTAAAGCTGCCTGCGGTGGGATTGGGATAGAGTCGAATCCTTGGTGAAGAACCCAAATGATCTTCGATGGAGGTAACGTCACACTGGTTCACAGGATAAGGGTTGGCGGCATCGGCGTTGATGGTCACCGTAGAGAACTCATTCAGGTCACTGATTTCCCAATTTCCCAACACAAATGTGCTGTCATCGGGTCCGGTCCCAGCCACACGGTGAGCCCATCCCAGGGTGTATTCCCAAGCTGTTCCGGTTCCATCAGCATCAATTTCACCAAACACATCGATCACAGTTCCGCTCTCGAAAATCTCAAAAGCGTCATCTCCATTGAAATTGTTCGCGGCACCCTGATCTTCAAAATCTGCGCTAAATCCGAAAAACTGACGGAATCCTGCGGTATCATTGGCTACCCAAAAACAGGTGCCAGCATCAATCGATACAGCAGGGAAGGTGTACTCTTGACCATCAGTTCCACCTCCGTTGTTGGCACAACCAAGTCCGTACAGGCTCAAGTTGGGGATGTCCTGCTCAGCCAAAATCTCAACCGCCTTGGGTACACCGCTATTGGGGCCGTGCACGAGTCCAATGAGTTTGAGGCTAGAAGTAATGGGAGCATCGTTGTCAATGATCCGAATCTGTAGGGTGTCATTGGTAATCTGGGCGCCATTGCTGGGATTGGAGATGGCCAGGGTAAAGCTCTCTTCTGCTTCTTGGTCACCATCATCCACGATGCCGACCACCACAAACTGAGCAGTATCGGTTCCCGCCGGAAAGGTAATGGTGGTAGCCGTAAAGGTGTAATCCGAAGCATCAGCCGTTCCGCCGGGCAAAATGGCCAAATCCACTGAAGTGGCATTGGCCGAATCGGGGTTATCAATGTAAAACAGCACAGTCAAGTCGCCGTCTGCTTCACCAGTAATTACTTCTGCCGCCTGGAGTGCAATGATCGGATTATCTACACAAACAGCAGTATCAGCAGGATTTCCGAATACTTCTCTGCCATCAAAGATATTTCCAGAAGAAGTAATGGCCCGTTGCCAATTGCTGCCCACATTGTTGTCAGAATTGGGATCACACAGGACCAGAGAAGGCCCTCTGCCATCAGGAGTGGTTGGCCAAGGAGCGGCATCATCGAAGAATACGGAATCAATGACTTCACCCGTGGAATCTTTCAGGGTAATAGCTTCTCCACCATTATTGAGCGAACCAGACTCCCAACGGTAAGCCGTGACGCCCCAGAAATTGGCCATGCCCACTGAGTCATCCGTGATCAAGAAATACTCTCCCGGCTGCAGGGTCACCGCAGGGAAGCTAAAGTTCACGGCATTGGCGATGGAATACCCTGAAAGGTCAATGGGCGCAGCGGTATTGTTGTAAAACTCCAGGTACTCAAGGTCGGTTCCCGGAGAATTGTACATAATCTCAGTAATCACCAGGTCGGTTCCTCCTCCGAGTGGCCCACAGGGTATCGGTTGATATACATCGACTGGATAGGGCTCCGCTGCAAGGTCATTGGTGGCTATTCCTACGAAGTTGTCGATGGCCGCCACGGTCCAGCTAGAAAGAACAAAGGTAGATGAATCTGGGCCTGTAGCACAATTGCGCTGTGCCCAGGTATCGTTGTACTCCCAGGGCTCCCCGGTACCGTCCACATTGATGTCTCCATAGACATCGATGACGACTCCATTTTCAAACAACTCAAAAGCATCATCGCCATTAAAATTGTGGGCCGTGCTAGAAGAAGAATCGATAAAGGTGGCGTCAAAGCCGAAGAAATCTCGGAAAGCAGCTGAGTCTCGGGAAATATAGAGGCGATCGCCTTTGGAAGCCGATACGGCAGGGAAGCTAAATTCGACACTGTCTGTCCCCCCACCATTATTGGCGCAACCTACTCCATAGATACTCAGGTCAGGGATGTCATTGAGTACATAATATTCGGTTGCCTTGGCGTCGGCATTGGCATGAATGAGGCCTACTAGCACCAAATCGGTTGAGGTACTGGTAACCGAAAAA
This sequence comes from uncultured Bacteroidia bacterium, assembly GCA_964521065.1. Taxonomy (GTDB): domain Bacteria; phylum Bacteroidota; class Bacteroidia; order J057; family J057; genus CAYVAP01. The sequence goes on from CAZFPQ010000058.1 coordinate 27,692, forward strand.
ACAGGATATGGCAGTGGAGAACCCACATTGGTGGTAGTCCCGTCAAAATTATCGAGGGGACTAAAGTCCCAATTTGCCAATACAAACCCCATGGTATCAGGCCCAGTTCCATCCTTGCGATGGGCCCAGCCATCGGTGTATTCCCAGGGTTCACCCGTGCCATCGAGCTGGATATCTCCAAAGGTTTCTACTACCTGTCCATCCCGGAATATCTCTATGCCATCGTCTCCATTGAAGTTCAATGCCGCCGGGCCTACGTCGATGTAATCGGCATCAAAGCCAAAGAAATCTCGGAAAGCTGCGGAGTCCCGAGCGACGTAGATACGGTCCCCCTTCAGGGCTGAGCCGGCAGGAAAGGAAAACTCTTCTCCATCCGAGCCTCCCCCATTGTTGGTGACCCCAATTCCGTAGATGCTGAGGTCGGAAATGTCTGCCATCACCTCAAACTCAACGGCCCGTATGGCCGTAACGGGGCCATCAATTACTCCTTTCAGGACCATCTCCACGCTTCCTCCTCCAGTACCGCCTGTGCCGCCATTCCCTGGCATGTAAGGCGTTAGGGGATAAGGCGTAGGGGAAGTGGCGTTGGTGGATTGGCCGTCAAATACGTTGATGCCGCTGTAAGTCCAACTGTTGAGCATGAAAGTCGTGCCATCAGGTCCGGTGCTGTCCTTGCGTTTGGCCCAGCCATCGGTATACTCCCAGGGCTCCCCGGTTCCGTCGAGCAGGGTATCCCCAAATACGTCGACCCGGGTGCTGTTTTCAAATAGCTCTACCGCATCATCTCCATTAAAATTGGTCACGATCCCAGCATCAATAAAGTCCGCGTTGAACCCAAAGAAATCGTTGAAGAGAGCAGAGTCACGGGCTAGGAAGAAGTTGGTTCCGGCCGGAATAGAAGCAGTAGGGAAGTTCCATTCAATCCCATCTGATCCTCCTCCATTGTTAGCCGTACCAATCCCATACACGCTGAGATCGGGAATGTTGTTGACTGCATAAAACTCTAAAAACTTGGGATTACCGCCCGTTAAGGGACCATCCCCAATCCCTACCAATATCAAGTCGCCAAAAGCCGTAGGGGTGGCCTGTAAGGTGTTACTTCCAGAAGAGAGCAGAATTCCCAGTAAAGGAATCCATAAGACAGCGAGGTAGCGTAGTAGTTTTTGCATAGATAAAAAGTTAAGGTAGTAGGGTAAAAGAGCGTCAGGATCAAGGCATGAGTTCCGCCGAAACCCAGCCTGAAGGGAATCTTTCCGGTGAGAAATCCCACAACAGCGGTAAAATCCAATAGGAGAATATCGTCAAAATCAGGATAGAAATCAGGTTGAGCCAGATTCCCGTCTTCACCATGTCTTTCATCCCCAGATATCCCGAGCCGAATACCACCGCATTGGGAGGAGTGGCTACGGGCAACATAAAAGCACAGGAGGCTGCTACGGTAGCTCCTACCATCAACATATAGGGGTGCACATCGATGGCCAAGGCAAATGAGGCCAGGGTAGGCAAGATCATGGCCGTGGTAGCGAGATTGGAGGTGATCTCGGTCAGAAAATTAATGGCCGCGATCAGCACCAGCATGAGCAGCACTAAGCTCAGCCCATCCATCAGGGTCATCTGTTCTCCTATCCAGGTCGCGAGCCCAGAGCTTTTGAACCCTTCCGCGATGGCCAGCCCTCCTCCAAAGAGGAGGAGTATCCCCCAAGGCAGCTTTACCGCTTCTTCCCAATTCAACAGGGCCCTAGACTTTTCTTTGGCTGCAGGAAGAACAAAAAGCGAAAGGCCCGCCAACACCGCGATGATGGTATCATCCAAACTCGCAAAAATGGTTTTAACGCGAATCAAAAGGTCTATCCCAAAACCAGATTCCGCCTCCCCCATAGGTAACAAAGCCCAAGAGTTAAGGTAAGGTCGTAAGATCCAAGCGGCACCCGTACAGATGAAAACGATCAATACCCGCAATTCTTCTGAGCTGATGGGACCCAGGCTGCGAACCTGACGGTTTATTTCTTCTCGCCCCCCGGGAAACGTAGCCCGACGAAAGCGAAAGGCCACCCGAGTGAGGTAAACCCAGCAAATGGTCAAGAGTAGGACGGAAATGGGGAATCCAAATTGAAACCAAGTTGAAAAGGTAATTTCGATCCCATACAGGTCATCTATCACCCCAGCCAGTAAGAGATTAGGAGGGGTTCCCACCAGAGTGGCCATGCCTCCAATGGAGGCACTGTAGGCGATGGCCAGCATGAGGGCTTTGCCAAACTGCTTGGCCTCCCTATCCTCGGCCAAGGGATTGGATTTGAACTGAGACACGATGGCCATGGCAATCGGGAGCATCATAACCGAAGTAGCGGTATTGGAAATCCACATGGACATGAAAGCCGTAGCCACCATAAACCCCAGGATGATGCCCCGAATGTTGGTTCCAATCAAGTGAATGATGCTGAGGGCAATGCGGCGGTGAAGTCCCCAGCGCTCAATGGCAAGGGCCAACATAAATCCCCCGATATAGATGAAAATGTACTTATGCCCATAGGAAGCAGTGGTCGAAGCTATTTCCATGTCTGAAAACAGCGGAAACAAGAAAATGGGAAGCAGGGAAGTTGCGGCGATGGGGATACATTCGCTGATCCACCAGATGGCGATCCATACAGTAGAAGCGAGGATAGCATTGGCATTTTCAGATAACCCTGCGGGGTGAAAAAGCAAGAGTATACCTAAAAAGGCCACTGGCCCTAGGAATAAGCCTACCCGTTTACCCAAACCTAATTTGATGCTTGTAGTCGTCAATGGATTGGCATTATTGGTCAGAAATCAATTCGCGCACGACTTCCCAAGCCACTTTTTGCAGGAAGGTGGCATTTTCTTGGGATTGAATATTGAGGTAGAGCAATTCCCCGTTTTGGTCATGGGTCGTCAAGCGGGCAGGTAAACCTAGAGGTGAGCGATCAAAGAGGACCGCATACATCACGCAGGCGTTCAAATAGGTTCCACTGGGAGAGGGGTGGCTGCCATCAGGGTCATAGAGTGCCAAATCAGGCCGTAATTCAAGGGACAATTGCCAGGCCTTGCCAATGGGGGCAATGTCTGCCCCTTCTTCTTTGGCAAGCTTTTGATATTCCTTGATGATGGGCTCAAACATAAAGGGATCCCAGTCCCTCGCCCAAGTCATATACAGTAAAGGCTTGCCTCCTTGCCTTTTGATCAAGTCCATGAATCGCCCACCATAGATCTGAAGGCTATCAGGGTGGTCCACCGCTCGCCTACTGTGGTCTTGGAGGACGACGATGTCGTAGTTTCCCTTGCTGATTTTCTCGCGTGTGAGCAAGTCCTTTTCACCTCGCCAATGCTGCCCCAGGTTGGCTCCGCCTGCAGTGGATTGCCGAACTTCTGCTACCATCCCTTGTGCATCAGCCATGGCCTGCACCGACTGAGGAAGGTTCCAGAAGTAGGTATAGCTGTTGCCCACGAATAGGACGCGCAAGGGCTTTTCAGCTTGGGACCATAATAGAATAGGCCCTGTGACAAACAGGATGAGTAGCAGTTTGCGGTACATAGAATTCGGTCGTAGTCCAGTTGGCGTGAGTAATTCGCCGTAATGAAGTAAATGAAAAAAATGCCACCAAAAGCCCCCTTTTAGACTATTTTACACTATTTTATACCTATTTACAGGACCGGAAGACAGATTGCCTAGACATGGATGGAAGCTTGCAGGAGCAGTTTATTCGAAAACTTGAAGAAAAATACGG
>CAZFPQ010000059.1:0-31068 GCA_964521065.1 uncultured Bacteroidia bacterium
TACACTCTTTCCCAAACTATCTACCCCCTCTACCCAGATCCAACGATACGAGTTGGATCTGGGTAGAGGGGGTAGATAGTTTGGGTTGCCGGCAATCAGATTCAGTCCTCTTGACAGTTTGGCCACTCCCTACAGTTGATGCAGGCATTGAACTGAATCTTTGCATCTATGAAACCGACACCCTTGGTTCTCTGGCCAATCCTCCAGGGAACTACCAGTGGACTCCCGCCACAGGCTTGTCTACCCCTAACCAAAGCCGAAGCCACTTTCAGCCTTTTGGGGTGGGATACTTCCCTTATACCCTCACCGCTACCAGTACCCAAGGATGTGTAGCCAGTGATGAGACCTCGGTTACGATCCATGAAGTTCAGCTAGTAGGAGTCGGACAAGATCTTACTTGCCAAGGAGATGCATCTGGGACCATTAGGGCTGAGATGCTGGTGGGGCAAGGTCCTTTCAATTTTTCCTTGGAAGACAGCTTAGGAAATGTCATATCCACCGGATTTCAAATACCCAGTATCACCGAGTTTACGGGCTTAGGGCCAGGTGTTTATCGCCTAAGCGCCTTCGGAAACAATGGTTGCATTGAGGATACCTTTATCTCGATCAGTGAGCCTCCTGCCCTAGGCCTACAGAACTTAGAACAAGTCAACGTTGATTGCTTTGGTAACCAGAGTGGATTGGTGAGGATTGCGGGTTCTGGTGGGACGCCCGATTATCTCTATTCCATCGATGGCCAAAATTTTGGGCCAGATTCCCTATTTACCGGTTTGGGGGCTTTCCAATACACCCTGATCGTCCAGGACGCCAACCTTTGTCAAGATACCCTGATCATAGACATTGTGACCCCTACGGGTCTGACAGGCTTGGTGCTTGACTCACGTAATATTGATTGTTTTGGTGGAAACTCTGGGAGCCTCACCCTTGGAGCCACTGGCGGAACAGGACCTTATCAGTATAGCTTGGATGGGGCCAATTTCGTCTCGAATGACCAGTTTCAAGGGCTTACGGCGGGTAACTACGTCGCCTGGGTCAGGGATGCCAATGGCTGTATAGCTTCTACCTCACTTGGACTTAACGAGCCCAGCCCATTGTTCGCAACGGTAGATTTCCTCAAGGGTGTAGACTGTTTTGGCAATCAAAATGGGGCCATTGAGGTCGGATCTACTGGAGGAAGTGGGGCGCATTTATTTGGGATGGATGGTCTTAACTATGACCTTGACAATCTCTTTGACAGCCTAGCCGCTGGTGCTTATACCCTGTGGGTGCGGGACGATAGTCTCTGTGTCGCAAGCGTGGATACCACCATCACCCAGCCCGATCTGCTGGAACTGGATCTCACTAAGGTGCGAGACGTAGATTGCTTTGACAATGCGACGGGTCAGATTGACGCCATGGCCATGGGAGGGGTTGGTCCCTACCAATTTGCTTTAGAGCCTGGGGCTTTTCAGGCCGGAGATAGTTTTGACAGCCTAGCAGCAGGGACTTACTTAATTCGCGTGCAGGATGATAGCCTATGTGTGGATTCTATGAGCATGCAGATCAATGAACCGGAGCCGCTAAACTTGAGCATTTCAACCCAAGCCAATGTGGCATGCTTTGGCGATAGCACGGGCTGGATAAAGCTCTTGGCTGAAGGGGGGACACCGACCTATCAGTTTGCTCTAGGCGGCTTGCCTTTCCAGTTAGAAGACTCTATTGGTAGCCTCTCGGTAGGAAGCTACCAGGTAATTCTGCAAGATGACAGCGCTTGTACGGACACCCTGACAGCCACCATCACTCAGCCTGATTCTTTGGTGCTGGTGCTGGATCAGCTCCGTGGGGTAGATTGTCACGGCAATGCTACCGGGGCTCTGCGCATTTCCGGGGATGGAGGCGTACCACAGTATACATTCCAACTCATTGGCCAAGGGTCACAAGAGACAGGTGAATTCCTTGATTTGGTAGCCGGAACCTATGTAATCACTATACAGGATGACAGCAGCTGCGTAAGTACCCAATCTTATGAGATACCTGAACCTGAGCCTTTGAGTATCGGCGTAGAAACCCGTGATGTCGCTTGCTTTGGTGATTCCACTGGCTCGGCTGTAGCTCAGGTTGAAGGGGGAACGGGACCCTACCGCTACCTATGGAACAGTAATCCGACGCAAGCGGATTCTCTAGTTGAACGCTTGCCTGTGGGGACCTATATCGTTGTGGTTAGTGATGATTCTGCTTGCACCACTTCAGACACCTTGGCCATCAGCGAGCCGCCACCGTTGTTGCTCAACTGGATTAGTTCCTCAGCCAGGAGGAGTTTTTGTGATTGGCCTAATGGCCAAGCGGAAGTGTCGGCTTTCGGCGGTACGCCTCCATATGCTTATCAATGGAACAGTGAACCTCCTCGCTTCGAGGCCTTGGCCTCGGACATTTTTGGAGATAGCCTGACCGCAGTGGTCAGTGATGCGCTGGGCTGCCAAGATTCTATCTCAGGAGTTATTCCTCGCATAACACCTCCGCTTGCCAGTTTTTCGACCTTTCCGAGCTATCGAGACTCGATATTTGAATCTGATCAGCCCTTAATGTTCATCAACGAATCACAGCGAGGGATTGGCTTTGAGTGGGACTTTGGGGATGGGAACGGTTTGTCGGTAGAAAATAATCCCAGCTATGAGTACGCAGAACCAGGAGATTACTGGGTCCAACTGGTGGCCATGGATTCCAACTTGACTTGCCCTGCCGATACCATGATTCTGATTCGCGTTTTGCCCAATGGGCGCATCTATTTTCCGAATGCTTTCAGCCCTAATGGAGATGGCGATAATGATTTTTTGAGTTTGGCGGGTGAAGGGATTTTGCGCTTTGAGATGGAGATTTTTGATCGTTGGGGAAGAAGCATTGCCCTTGTTCCTTGGCTAGAGCCAGGTTGGGATGGACGGCTAGCCAATGGCCGTCCCGCACCCGAGGGAGTGTACGTCTATCGGGCTAGGTATACTTTTTTCGATGGAAGAACGGCGGACCGGGGTGGGACGATCACCTTGGTGCGTTAAATCTGATCTGCCAAGCTACTCCTTAGCCAAGGGCGGTTTGCGGTGCATTTTGAATCTCCAGGGAAAATAAGCCGGGTTCAATTTTTCTTTTTAGGCAAAACCCCCATTTCCTTGGCCCATTTTCCCCAATAGTCAGCGAGATCGTTCACCACCTGGGGATGCTGGTCTGCTAGGTTCTGGGTTTCCGTTCGGTCTTTTTCCATATCGAACAGCTGCCAGTCCGCGTCTTCCAGCTTTTTGACTGCTTTCCATGGACCTTTTCGCACGGCTTGGTGGCTTTGATGCTCCCAAGCCATGTAGGCATGAGACTCAAATGGAGATCCCTTTATAAACGGAGCAAGGCTCTTTCCTGCTAAGGGTAAAACATCCTGGCCATCGTGAAATTGCTTAGGGTAAGACGCCTGGGCCATATCCAAGAGGGTGGGCATCACGTCAATCAAGTGAGCGGGCTCATGGCGAATACTCCCTGCTTGCGCCCGCATCCCAGCTGGCCAATGCATGATGAAAGGGGTCGAGATTCCTCCTTCATAGGTTCGAACTTTGTATTCGTAAAAGGGCGTATTGGAGGCGTTGGCCCAGCCAATGCCATAAGATACAGCCCCACCAAAGTCCGGATCATTGATCCGGGACATGGGCTTACTGCCCAATTCATCATATGTTTCCGCACAGCCTCCATTATCTGATAAGAATAGGATCAGGGTGTTTTCATACTTTCCTGCTGCCTTCAGCGCTTGGATCAATCGACCCACATTTTCATCAATGGAGTAGACTTGTGCGGCATAAACCGCCATGCGGTAGGCGGTTGAATCCTTCTCCCCTGCGGTAAGCTCATGCCAAGGCCTCACCCGCTTGTCCCGCTCACTGAGGGGCCAGCTTGGCTCCAGCAATCCCATCTCAATCTGTCTTTCATGGCGTGCCTTTCTAACTGAGTCCCAACCTATCTGATACTTTTTCTGAAATCTCTCAATGTCCTCATCCTTAGCATGTAAGGGCCAATGAGGGGCGTTATAAGCCAAGTAGAGGAAAAAGGGCTCTTCGTCTTTTTGCTCCTGAATAAAATCAATGGCGTAAGAAGTGAAAGCATCGGTGGTGTAGTAAGCGGTATCGGGAGGAGCGAGTTGCTGGTTGTCCAAAGTCAAACCTCTCAGACCTTGTGGTTTGAAATAGCTACTGGCCCCAAGTAGGATGCCGTAATAGCGATCAAACCCCCGTTGGAGGGGCCACATGGAGCTGTCTTGGTAACCCAAATGCCACTTGCCTGCCATGTAACAATGATAGCCTGCTTGGCCTAGGACCTCAGCAGCCGTGACGGATTTTCGGTTAAGGAAGCCTTGGTAGGAAGCCGTCCAGTCTTGGTATTTTCCAGCATTGTAGGGGGCATGGGTCATGTGGCCGATCCCAGCCTGATGTGGGTAGAGTCCAGTCATCAAGGTAGCCCTGGTTGGGCAACAGCGGGCTTGGTTGTAGAACTGACTCAAACGCACTCCTCCTTGAGCGAGTTGATCAAGGTTGGGGGTAGGAATTTCGCTTCCATAACAGGCGATGTCCGAATAGCCCATGTCATCGGCCATGATCAACACGATGTTGGGACGCTCAGGTGGCAGCATCTGGCTTTTGGTCCCAGGCTGGCAGCCGAGAAAACAGAGTGCGAGTAAGCAGCCTAATTGGGTAGTAGCTTTCATGGTAGTCAAGAAAAACAAGGCATGGGGGATTTCAATATCACTCAACCAAGAATAGGAAGTTTCGGACATATAGAATGGTATTCTGGACAATCTTACCTATCATTTGGATCTTTGAGTAAGGTGAAAGCAGGTCTAGTGCCTTAACTTGACATTCAAAAGGACAAGACATTATGCATAAACTTTTCTGCTCCCTATCTACCGCAATTATCGTCTTGGTTTTGGCTTGTCAGCCTGCCGCCCAAGAGGCTGCGGACGAGGGCCATTCATTAGATGGACCCTTCATGCCTAAGCTAGAGGATTTTGAAAAAGAAGTTGATGGCAAGAAAGTCAAGCTTTTTTACCTGGAACATCCATCTGGGATCAAGGCGGCGGTGACCAATTATGGCGGACGGCTAGTCAGCCTCTGGGTCAAAGACCAACAAGGAGAATGGACAGATGTGGTTTTAGGTTTTGGTAGCATAGAACCATACACCTCACTCAAGGAACGGTTTTATGGAGCTACGATTGGGCGCTACGGCAACCGCATTGCCAATGGTAAGTTTAGCTTAAATGGTGTGGAATATGAGCTTTCTGTGAACAACGGCCCTAACACCCTCCATGGAGGATTGGAAGGTTTTGGGGAAAAGGTTTGGACCGTTGAGTCAGTCAGCGAAACCCAACTGGTGATGAGCTACCTTTCTCCTGATGGAGAAATGGGCTTTCCTGGAGAGCTGAATAGCAAGGTTACCTATTCTTTGACCGATGCCTCTACGCTGCGTTTAGACTATGAGGCAGAAACCCAGGCCCCTACCGTGGTCAACCTGACCAACCATGCCTTTTTTAACCTCAATGGAGAAGGTCAGGGTAGCATCAATCAGCACAGCCTCATGATTGCAGCTGATTATTTCACTCCCGTGGATAGCACCTTGATTCCCAGTGGTGAGCTGCGCTCGGTTGAAGGAACGCCTTTTGATTTCCGGGAACCTACGCAGATTGGTGCACGGGTAGAGTTTGATAATCAACAGCTCCGCTTTGGGAAGGGCTATGACCACAACTTTGTGATTGCCGTTGAGCGAACCGAGGATTTGCACCTCAGCGCCAGGGCTGTAGGGGATTTGAGTGGAATCGTGATGGAGGTATGGAGCCAAGAACCAGGACTCCAGTTCTACGGGGGTAATTTCATGGACGGTAGCCACCAAGGAAAGACTGGTAAAGACTACAGCTTTCGTACTTCCTTTTGCTTAGAAACCCAGCATTTCCCCGACAGCCCCAACCAGGATCATTTTCCCAGTACCCTGTTGAGGCCTGGCGAAACCTATCAAACCAGCAGTGAATATCGCTTTTCAGTGAAGTAGAAGCTATCTGGCTGCCAGAGCAGAGATCAACTTCGTTTCTGATTCTTTGACAGCTAAAAAATTAGGGCCAATAAAATCCTCGTGCTTAAATGCATAAGAGCGGAATTCTACTTGCTTAGGAAAAACTTTCCCCACTCGATATCCATGAGATTCAAGTAGTTGGTAAAAGTCAATTAAGAGCTTCTTGGTACTGATGTTGATGTAGCCGTATTCGAATTGAATAGTGGTAATGAGTCCCTTTTTCAAGCTTTCCTCAAAGCCAAGTAACACCTCGTATTCTGCTCCTTCGACGTCCATTTTGAGAAAGTCTACTTGCTTGACATCGTTTTGGTTCAAAAAATCATCGCCCCGAAGCAGGTTGATAGTTTGCTGCTGGGTCGGAGCATAGTTGATGCCCTGGATGTCGTAGAGAGAGGAGTGAGTATGGCTGTCAAATAGGTTGATGGTCTTTTGCTCTTCTTGACTAAACAAGCCTTGGCAAAGGGGATGAATGGCAGGAATTCGCTCCGTATTCTCGACCAAGGTTTGGAAGGTGCTGGGAACTGGCTCAAAGGCATAGATGGTGGCTCCCGGACAGGCTCGATGAGCCATCTGAGCATAGTTTCCGACGTTGGCCCCAGCGTCAATGATGACGCCAGGGGAGAATTGGGCTAGTTTCTTAAGGACTGTCCATTCGCCGTTGCTGTAAGGATCGTGATTCCGATTCTCATACAGCCGGTTCATTGAGCGGCCAAAACCCGCCAAAGCCTTGAAAAACCCATTGTGGGTATGGCGCTTGAAAAGTTGCTTGAGGGTGGGCATGAATGGAAGCTTCACTGGGTGATCCGGCGAATATAGCGGATTAATATTGTTAGTCTGCTACATTGACTATGCCAAGCATCTGCTACTCCATAAAGAACACTTCCTCCAAGGGAGCCGAAACAGGGGAATGGTCTGGATTCGTCACCATGATGTCAGCCATATGCTTCCACCACTTTTGGACGATTTTATGGCCCCCAAGGTCCTGTGATCCACTGCCTTCCCCTAATTTTTGGAAAGCAAACAAGGTATGGGTTTCCTCATCCAGGAAAATTGAATATTCACTGATCCCTGCTTGCTTGAGCAGAGATTGGAGTTCTGGCCAAATTTCATGGTGTCGTTTTCGGTACTCCTCTTTTTGACCTGGGTTGAGACGCATTTTGAAAGCCAGTCTTTGCATAGTTCGTGATTCTGATTTGATTTTTGGGGAAATGCATTCCGTGGAGTACTTCAGCCTTCTATACCAAAGTGTACCACGGCTTATTAGGACCGCTAAAGGCGTTTTAATATGGGTTTCTTTATCAAGCATCGTGTCGCCTGTCCCGCACCGCTTTGCGACATCCTGGACAAGTTGGATTTCGCAAGCTCAACCGGCCTTACTTTTTTCAAAAAAAGGTACTGTGTAGAAAAGCAACTAGTTTGAGTTAATTTTCTATTTACTCCCCTAGAAAGCCGTGGTACACAAGGTGATAGGCTGGGCGACTTAAGTCTTTAGTAAATAACAATCGTTTTGGTATCGCTTGTATTTCCTTCCCCCACTACTTGTAGGATGTAAACCCCACTCTTCATGCCCATATCTTGAGATAGTTGGAATTTTTGTTGTGTGCTCTGCTGCTGCCACACCAATTTTCCGTTTAGCTGGTAGATTTTGATGTCCTTCATTCCGCCTAGATTGATCTCTAAGTTAGTGGTAGACCTACTGGGATTGGGATAGGCATGGATAAAGTTCCGCTGAATGGGGCTTGTATTGTTGATCCCTACTAGAGCAGAGCTCCCCGAAACGGTGAATCTGCTAATAGAGGCTGGATTGCTTTCCTCGCCGGGTTTCATTCCCATAATGGTCATGCGAAGCTTTCTCGTGGCGACGGGATCAAAGGCAAGGATCTTATTTGTTCCGAGGTTTGTTCCGGTCTTGATGGTCTCCCAGACCCCGGCTACATAAGCTTCTAATTTCCAATCACCAATTCGGCCATTGGCCTCATCCACCGTCACTTCATGTACCTGTTCAGCTTTGCCGAGATCAAGCATCAACCACTCTCCTGCTCCTCCATTTTCTGAAGCCCAGTGGGTTTGGGTGTTGCTGTCGTTTGCTTTGACGGGTAAGAAATCTTCATCTGAAGATGAAGCAGACATATAGCCTCCGTAGAGCCTCAATTGGAGTTGTGCATCAAATAAGGATTTGGGGTAGGCTTCCACTCCGTTGAGTTCATCTAATAATTCATTGCGAAAGGTAATGTCTTCCCCTGGTGCTTGAAACCCAACAAAGATAGGATCGGCGAAGGTATAGTTCCTTCGGTTTATGATATCCCAGAAATCGAACACACGGGAGCTGAATCTAGATGCGTGCACAAAGTTCCAAAAAGTCATATATGGGCCACTATTGGGATATGAATTCTCGGCTCCTCCATTGTTTCGAAAGCATCCTCCTTGAACGTTATCAAGTAGATTGCTGTAGGGATGGTACCCATGGCAGTCAATAGATTGATGACTCTGCATGGTGCAGTTTCGGAACACGGTATTCACCGTTGACCAGCGCATGCCAGGACCATGCCCTTGACCACCTGCATCCTGAAAGCCAACAGGTACATTGTCCACGCAATCTTCAAAAAGTACCCCGTAGCAGCGCCTGGCGAAATAAGAGGTGTGACCTTGCTTGCCCGAAATCAAGATGTTCTTAACCGTAATGCCCATGCTTTTTTCGATCATCAGGGTCTCGTTCCAGCCTCTGAACTCACAATTGCGTATCCACCCATTTTTAACATTTTCAAACGCCAAGGCCCGATAGGCATAATCAACGAAATTGCTGGCGTGATGCACGTAAATCTCCGGGCTATGGGACCATCCGCTGGTGAATAGGATATCTTCTACCCCTACCTCCTCAATGGTATAATACTTTCTAAGTTCTGCTCCCGAAATGTCAGCGGTGATGGTATACTGAACCGGACTGGTAAACGTAACCCGATTTCCATCTATGGAATCAATGAGATGCTTTTCTAGGGTGCGTATTCCTCTATTGCCCGTGTTCCAGTTAGATTTGTAGGTATGACCAGGAATATTGGCTGCGAGATTATCTGCTCCCTGGTGCCTCAATTCTACCACTTGGCCTACCCTCAGGCTACTTGCATTCTGTACTTCAATGGTGAAATCACCTCTGTGGATGCGCTTATTGATGCTAGTAATGATGTCATCATTGGATGCGTTATCTGCCTTAAAATGAAAACGCCAGGGGAAATTGCCATACTGATCCGTGAAGATCTCCGTGCCACCTGGGCCGGCTCCTGCTCCCTTTAGAACGATGTTGCTCGCATTGATCATGAAAGGGCTATTCTCATTGGTCTGGTCCGCGACTAGGTATAGCCCAGCGGGCAGGTATACCACTGCGGGCTGATTACTTGCCATGGCCGCATTAATGGCAGCCCTGATACCATCGTCATCGAAAATGCTGTCATTCGGCGTGGCGCCATAGTTGGTGACATCAAATTGAGCCCAACTAGAAACATCTGGAATTTCCCTTTCTGAGAAATGGTATCCAGCGTAGGAATAATCACTTAGGATTGCTTCTCCCAGTTTATCGCTCTCTTTTTTTTCAGCGAAGTCGACCCAAGAGGGAGCTTCTATTTGGGCCAAAGATGCTAGGGGTAGCAAACTAAATCCAAGGGAAATCAGGAGGGGTAAAGCCTGTTTTAGAGTAGTGGTTTTCATAACGTAGATGTTCTTTTCATTGTTTAATTACTTGATAGAAAGTAATTGAAGCGGTGGGGATTATCTCCCCACCGCGCTTGTATCATACCTTACTCCTGTCAGGTACGAGGTTGCTTTCCAATCCGAATCCCCTGCATCACCTTATCCCCTGCGTTGGTTCAAGCTTGTCTATGCGGGGCTGGATTGGTATTCACTTTATCTTTAGCTCCGGTCGAGGAAATACATGGAGCTGGAATTCGTACTCTTCTTCATCAATTGATGACCCATTTCGTGGTCTTTACTTGTTCTTGGTCAACAAGCTGAATCGTATAGAGTCCTGCCGCCCAGCCGTCTGGCTGGAGCGTATGCTCTTGGGCACCAGCCTGCACTGAGATGAGCTCTTGTTGGATCAACTTCCCACTAGGGTCATAAACTCTTAGGAATAGCTCGGTTCGATCCTGGCTGCTAAATGCCAACCGGATTGCCTGCTGCCCTTGGCTTGGATTGGGATAAATTCTGAACTCTTCTGCTTCTGATAGGTCTTTGACCCCCACGGTCTGAACACAGTTCGAATTGGCTGATGGGTCAGGTTTGGAACCAACTGATACGTAATCAAAGTAAAGCTCATCTCCTGCGAAGTTCACGTCCCCACGATCTAGGTAAAACCAAAAATCTCTTAGGTCAGTAGAGTCAAAACCACCCAGGCTCGTTGAGTCTATGCTGAAGGAAACTTCTGTCCAGGTCGTCAGATCACCTGGGACGACGATTTCCTGGGTGGTGGTGCGATTAGGGGCAGAGCCATCACCAGAGCGTGCAAGAAAGCTTAAGCGGAGTGAATCTTTGCTTCTTAGTCTAGCATAAAAGCGCAGTTGGCCAGAGAAATCAGTGATGTCATTGCCAAACTCATCGGTGGGATTGATAACGATAGGCCTAAAGGCTGGAAGGGGATCTCCAACGCTATCCTTAACAGAAAGGGCGAGTTGGCTACAGGTAGTATCGATGATTTGATTGAGGAGAGATCCGCCTGCGGTGAATACCCGGTCCAATGTATCAGCCCAATGCAAGACATAGGGAAACTCAAAGGGGGGAATAAATGAACAGGGAGAATTGTCAGCTGGGTCGGGCTTTGATCCTATCGATATATAGTCAAAATAAAGTTCATTTCCGGTGAAATTGACATCTCCCCGATCGAGATAGAACCAAATGTCCCTCAAGTCTGTAGAGTCAAATCCGCCAATATTTCCTGAGTCTAGGCTAAAGCTTATTTCCGTCCAGTTCATGGTGTCGCCGGGAACAATCGCTTCTTGTATGGTTGAACGGTTAGGAGCAGACCCATCTCCCGAACGGGCAAGAAAGCCTAGTCTAATGGAATCTCTACTCCGAACCCTGAGATAAAAGTTTGTTTGCCCGCTCAGGTCGACAATGTCATTGCCAAGCTCATCCTTGGGGTTGATAATCAGTTGCTTGAATGCTGGTAGAGGATCACCAGCGGTATCGGTGACAGAAACAGCCAGTTGACTGCAAGTTGTATCGATGGTTTGAGTCAAGACATCTCCTCCAGATCCAGTAAATACCCCATCTAAGGTGTCAGCCCAATGCAAAATGTAGGGAAAGGAAAAAGTGGGAGTTAATGAGCAAGGAGAGTTGTCAGCTGGGTCAGGCTTGCTGCCTATGGCCACGTAATCAAAGTAAACTTCATTTCCCGCGAAGTTGACTTGCCCACGATCTAAGAAAAACCAAATATCTCTCAAGTCCGTGGAATCAAAACCACCAAGATTTGCGGAATCCACGATAAAGGTGACTTCTGTCCAGCTAGCTGTGTCACCTGGAACAGTCATTTGCTGTATCGTGGTACGATTGGGGGTGGAGCCATCACCCGAGCGCAGTTGGAAGCCTAACCTGACCGAGTCCTTGCTCCTGAGTCTAACGTAGAAACGCAATTGACCGGAAAAATCAGAGATATCATTCCCCATGTTGTCTTTGGGATTGATGACCAATGACTTGAATGCCGCAAGGGGAGCACCGGCCGTATCGGTAACCGAAACAGCGAGCTGGCTACAAGTGGCGTCGATGGTTTGGGTGAGCTGGGCCCCACCGTTGGTAAATACAGGATCTTGGCTGTCTGCCCAATGGATGGTGTAAGGGAATGGAGAACTGGTGGATAATGGGCAGTCAGAATTGTTTGCTGGATCAGGCTTAGACCCAATGGCCACATAATCAAAATATGCCTCATTTCCGGCAAAATTGACTTGCCCACGATCCAAAAAGAACCATACGTCCCTCAGGTCGGTGGAATCAAATCCACCAATAGTTGCCGAGTCCAAACTAAAGGTGATCTCCGTCCAATTCATGGTGTCGCCGGGAACCACCATCTGCTGTATGACAGAACGATTAGGGGTGGAACCATCACCAGAGCGCAACTGAAAGCCCAGCCTGATCGAATCTCTACTTCTGACCCTTACATAAAAACTTGTTTGCCCTGATAGGTCGGTGATGTCGCTGCCCATGCTGTCTTTTGGGTTGATTACCAGGGATTTAAATGCGGCCAAAGGGGCTCCGGCTGTATCCGTGACGGAAACTGCCAACTGACTGCATACAGAGTCAATGGTCTGTGTAAGTTGGGCTCCTCCATTGGTAAAAACTGGATCTGAGCTATCAGCCCAGTGTAGTTCATAAAAAGGAGACTGGGCAAACATGCCCAGCTGGCTCGTTAGGAGAAAAAGGCAAGCTAATATGCCTTTTCTCATCTGTGTTTTTGAGTAATTGTAAGTGCGGTCCATTTGATATAGATTTAGCTTAGGTAATTAGACATTAGAAGAAGGAGGGGGCTGGAGTTGCTTATTCAGCAAAACCAGGAGAAGCTCATTCGTAAAAAGGAAAGGCGCGTTCCAGCTCTTTAGGCGAGCTCAGATTGCCAAATTAAAATTGTGCTTATTCCTCCTTAGGAGGAGGATATATGCCAGAGGAACTGGTTCTTGCTTTTTGCTTGACGAAGTAGGGTTGAAACTTGTAGGTAGATTGGGCATCCCAGGTAGCATTTACCTTGGGAAGTTTTTGCCTTAGCGATTTTAAGATGGCTTGGTAATCCGGATTACCTGCCAGGTTGGTCCATTCGTTAGGGTCAGATTGGTGATCATACAACTCCTCACCTCCATCTTCATATCGGATATACCGAAATCCACCAGATTTAATGGCGTGGTTGTTCATCCCAAATGTTGTCATGGCATACCCTTTCGGGTCCGAGTCTGGACTGAGGATCATAGGCAGCAAACTTCTTCCTTCATTCCTCTCGTAGGAAGGTAGGCCACTTAGCTCTATCAGAGTAGGGTAGATAGAAAGCATTTCTACAGGGGAATTGATGCGCTTAGTTTCAGGAATATTGGGACCTGCGAATAACAGGGGCGCCTTGGTAGCCGGTTCCCACAAAGCATGTTTGGCAAAGGTTCCTTTTTCTCCAAGGCGGTATCCATGGTCTGACCATAGCACAATGATGGTGTTTTCAGCATAGTCGCTGTTTTCCAGTGCTTCCATCACCCTGCCTATCTGATAATCAACAAAGCTTACGCAGGCCAAATAGGCTTGAATGATATTTTTCCACTCCCCATTTTGAATCGCCCACTCAGTAGAAGGCATCATAGGTAAGTCGTTGATTTGTAAAGCTACCGGGGGGATGTCGTCTAAGTCATTTGATTGATAAGGAGCGACCTCTATTCCCTCAATCGGGTGCAGGTCAAACCATTTTTGGGGTACATAAAGAGGAACATGTGGCCGTAGCAAGCCCAGGCCTAAGAAAAAAGGTTGATCATATTTCCTATTTAATCTCTCTATCACCCAATCCGCTGACTGATGGTCTGGCATCAAGGAGTCTGCTTCAGGAAAAGCGCCCCAGTCGGTGCTGGTTCGTCCATAATTTGCTCGGTCAGAGTCTCCAAAACCATCCCAGACAAATCTTTCTTCCGGCAATGGCCCAAATCCTTTGACCCTGCCTCCAGATTCATCAAATAATCCCTCAGGGGCGTGTTGATGGAATAGCTTTCCTATCCCCATGGTGTAATAGCCATGCTGCTGGAAGTACTCTGGTAGAAATAGGATTTCTTTCGTAGCTGGATTGTCAGAACGAATCTGATCGTCTGGAATCATGCCATATATACCTGTGGTAGAAGGCCGTAACCCTGTCATGATGGATGCCCTAGAGGGACCACAGAGTGGGGCTTGGCAATGTGCGTTGGTGAATAAAACCCCTTGGGAAGCGAGCCTGTCGATGTGGGGAGTCTTGGTGTTAGCCCTTCCGTTTAAGCAACCCAACCATACATTCAAATCGTCAACCGCGATGAATAATACATTTGGGTGATCAGAGGGTTTTTCTGATTGCTTACGTTGTTCCTTGGTGCATGAAGCCAGTAGCCATGCTGCCAGGAGCAGACCAGATAAGATGACTCGATTCATTTTTCTATTTATTTTTAAGCTTCGCTGAGTTCATGGCTTATTTTCCCAGAACAGTCAACTTGGTAGCATGTAGGTCCTTTTGTAAGGAAGAACTTCCCAGATAAATGGTGAAATCCCCTGGCTCTACTACCTTCTTCAAGTCCTGATTATAAATGGCAAGCTTGTCAAAGTTCACCTCAAAGGTTACCGTTTTTGTTTCACCGGGTTGAAGAGTGATTCGTTCAAATCCCTTGAGCATTTTTAAATATCTGCCTACCGAGGCGTAGTCATCGCGGATATACATCTGGACAACCTCGTCTCCTGCTATTTGGCCAGTATTGGTCACATCAATGGATACTTGGGTGGAGTTCCCGGCCTGGATTGAGGTGGCAGCCAATTTGGGTTCGCTGTAGTCAAAGGTGGTGTAACTCAGTCCAAAGCCAAAGGCAAAGAGGGGCGTCTTGTCACTGAATTTGTATTGTCCTTTGCCTGTACCGATAAAATCAGGGCGTTCCAAGTAGGTAACCGGAATCTGATTGCTTGACCTGGGGAAGGAAACAGGGAGCTTGCCGCCAGGATTTGCATCCCCAAAAATGGCGTCGGCGATGGCATCTCCAGCATGCATGCCCAAATACCAAGTTTCAAGGATAGAAGGAATATGTTCAGCTAGGTAGTTGATGGTCAAAGGACGTCCATTAATCAGTACTGCCACGATGGGCTTTCCTGTTTTATGAATGGCCTCGACCAATTCATTTTGTACTCCAATGAGATCTAAGTCCGAGCGATCTACTCCTTCTCCTCCAGTACGCCGAGAGCCACCAATGACCAACACCACCGCATCTGACTTCTTTGCGGCGGCAATGGCCTCGGGAAATCCTGCTTTTGAGCTACCTTGTAAATCGCACCCCTTGGCGTAATTGATTTTTATTTTTCCATCCACCTTCTTGGTAATGCCCTCTAGGACCGAAACATAAAAAGGAGGCAAACCAGAATACCCTCCCAAAAGAGAGTAGGTCCCTTCCTGGGGCCTCCTTTCTACTGCATTCGGGCCGATGACAGCTATGGACCTGATTTTCGATCGATCTAAGGGGAGCAAATTCTCGTCATTCTTTAATAGCACCATGGCCTTTTGGGCCATTTTGTAGGCATGCTGCTGGTGGGATAGGGTACTTACCACGGTATCTGTTTTGGCTTCTTGAACTGAAGAGCCAAAGAGTCCCAACTTCTGCTTTGCGGTTAGAATTCGTGCCGTTGCTTGATTGACGTATTTGATTAAATCAGGATTTGCTTCAAGGGTATCTTTTAGAACCGAAGGGTGATAGGCGTAGGCCTCCAGGGGCTTTCCTAATACCAAATCCATGTCTACCCCTGCTTTGAGTCCGAGTATGGCCGCTTCTGCTCTGGTTTTGGTGATGAAGTGCATGGTCTGAAGCCGGCCTACGTCGTTGTTGTCAGAGACGATGAATCCCTTGAATCCCAACTCGCCACGCAGGACATCATTGAGTAACCATTCATTCATGTGGCAGGGGACTCCATTGAAGTCTTGATGTCCGGGCATGATGCAGCCGACTTGAGCTTCTTTGACGGCTGCCTCAAAAGGTGGGAGAAATACTTCTCGAAGGCGTCGTTCAGACATGTCGCTAAAGCCCCCGTTAATGCCTCGTCGGTTTTCTGGATACCCTACAAAATGCTTGGCAGTAGCCATGATGTGGTCTTGGTCAAATTGGGCGTCTCCCATTCCTTGCATGCCTTGGATAAAAGCCACCCCCATGCGGGAGACCAGGTAAGGGTCCTCTCCATAAGATTCTTCCACTCTCCCGTACCGAGCATCTCCAGCGATCACATCCAAATTGGGCGAGTAACAATGGGTGATATGCAAGGCGCGGGCTTCTAGGGCCGTCTGAGCCGCCATCGTCCTGATCAACTCTGGATCCCAGGTAGAACCACATGCGATGGCCTGGGGATAGACCGTCACCCCATCATACCATAAGCCATGAAGACCTTCGCCAAACTTCATAAAGGGGATGCCCACACGGTCATTTGCCGGTGCATCTTGAGTCATCTCTGCGATTTTCTCCTCAAGGGTCATCTCGCTAATTAGGCGTATGATTTCCTGGGGGATCTCTGCATCAGATGGCAATCCCTTTGATTTGGGAGACAGGCAGGTTTGGACGCTCACCAAGAGGATACCTGTCAGTAGCAAGAGGAATGGTTTGTTTTGGTACATCATCACTTTTCGGGATTTTGTTCAATAAAGTCTAGCAACAGGGCCTTGACGTCCTCTACCTTCCCTTCAGCTAACCCGCCTTGGGTGGCTCCGGTAATCCAGTACAAGACCATCCCTGCATCGGAACAGTCCCATTTTCCCTTTTGGAAATTGACTACATCATCTACCTCGGCAATTTTGCCTTGTAGCCATACTTGTTGGATTCTCGGATCTGGATGGGTTCTCGCCCATTCCCATTTCTCAATGTCCACTTTCAGATAGGTGTTTTGGTCAGGGATTCTTACCTCTTCCACACCATAATCAAGTATTTGCTGCCAGGTATAGAAATCTCCTGCGTTGTCATTGGCTGGGTGATGGGTCAGTACTTTGACGTATTGATGTTTTTCTTTAGAGACAAGATCTAAGGCAAGACCAATGATGTCGGGTTCTCCAGCTTCTATGATCCATAGCGGATCTTCCGCTGTGGAGGCTTCTATGGCTTTGGCGAGGTCTTGCACGGTTTGGTCTTGTTGCCATTTGGCATCCCAAAAGATGAGGGACTCAAATCCCCCCCAACGCCTCGCCGTCACATCGCAGCTTGCTTGCATGAGGGCATGGCGCTCCTTTTCTGCCTGTGCTGAAATTCTTGATACCCGAATCAAATCACAGCTGTGTGAATAGTGTACCAACCTGTTTTCAAGGCCTGTTGCACGCAGCAAGGCAATGGATACTGCTGTGCCCCCTAAATCATCTGGATCTGGGGAGTTTCCGTCAGCTACAATGGCTACTCGGCCAGCCGGAGGATTTATCCGGGGGGAAGATTTGTTCTGGCCTTGGATTTCGATCCCATCGGGTGCGTCGATCTGAGAGAGAATCTTCCCATTGGCTAATTTTTCATGTCTGATCTTGATCAGACCCAAAGGGGTAGGGTAGCTCCCCTCTACCCAATCCAGTTGCCCTAGATGTGGCTCGATAGCTACCTTTTTACACCCGGGCTCCAACACCTTTACTCCCAAGACATGCTCAGATAACCAAGCAGTAGGCCCAGAAGCCCATCCATGGCAAAAGCTGTGTCGATTTCCTTGGTAACAGTAGTCGCCATATTCTCTGTGAACTTTGCCCTCTGTGGGTAGCTCATCAATTCGTCCTGCCTGATCAGCCCAATCGATGTTAAAGTCCTCCCAAAATGTGGTGGCGCCTAAGTCAAGCATGGCACCCCAATACTCGCTAATAAAGGACATCGCCTGCTCGTAATCCCCTGCCTTAGCCATGGCATTTAATACATAGTAGCCATAAAAGGTAGAGATGTCCTTCACCCCACCTTTGGTCAGGCGTTGTTGATTCACTGTTTTGGCATCAGACAAACCCGCAAGCGCCATCAGGGCCGCAGGCGATTTTCTGAGTGGAAGTTCAGGTTGATACGAGGTGAGTCGATTTAATACCTCCTGGTATTCAGCTGCTTTTTCTTCTTGCCCTAGTATGTTGGCCAACTTTACCCCAACCTCAAAGGTCATAGTCATGAGCGATTGTAGGCCCGCGTGAACGGCTACCGGGTCTTCACTGGTAGGCCAATCTAGGAAGCGATTCCCATCCAGTTGTTCTTGGCCATTGGGGCCAATGCTGGCTTCCAACTTGGACAGCAGCTTAAAAATGTAGGCTTGGTGTTTTTTTAAATGTTGGTACTGCCCGGTGTGTATATAGTATTGATGCTGAATCAGCAACCACCACATGGAGTAAGAGCTGATTCCATTCATCCATTGATCCGGAGGGGTAATGTCCGCCATGAAGTCAAGTGATTTTGGTACCACTTCATTGGCTCCAAAAACGGATAAAATCGTCATGACCTCTGGATGCATGTCTCCTACCCATACCAGTCGGTCACGTTTAATGCCATCCCACAGGTATTCTTGCATATTCAGATGAACGGTATACGCTCCGGTGGCCCAAATTTGATCAAGACGGGGGTCGCTAGAGCTAAAGGACCCCAAATAAGGGATGTCGCGCATGATCGAAATCGCGTTGACCTCCCGGAGAGGCAGGGAAACATCCTCATCCAGAAGCTCGATGTGAACAAATCTGAATCCGGTATTACCAATCTCGATTTTCCCAATCCAAGGCAGTTGTATCTGCCAATCACGAATGGCGTGGTCATTGGTAGCTCCGCTTTCTTCTCCCATCTCAGCCATGGCTTCCGAGACCGACTCGCCAAATCGGATACGAACATGGATTGGGCGCTTGCCGGGCCATGCGCCCGTTACGAGTTCCAAACCGCCATGAAGCTCTTTGCCAAAGTCCAGTAAAATGGCAGCTTTGCCTTCTTTGTTTTTTAGGGTGCATAGCCCTCTATTGAATGTTGAAGCCTGGTGCTTCCCTTTACCCAATAATTGCTGAGCGTGAAGAATCTCTGCATTTTCAGACTGCCAGAGGATCTTTACAGGGGATAGGTATGTTCGTTTAATTTGATTGGAATCGCCCCCGGATTTGGCTTGTAGGCCTGCCAAACCAAGAAGTATGACTCCCAAGATAAATGCAAGTGGACGATTTAGCTGCTTCTTCATTGTAGACGGATTTCGAGACATCGTAGGGAAGTGGGAACTCAGGCTAAGGAAGTACTAAGGGAGGATATCGACTTTTCTAGGAGTCTGGACAATCCCTTTTCCTTCCTTGAAGTCCCAGTAATTGATGGCATTTCTGCTGCTGTCCAGCCTGAGGTTCCATTTGTTCAGGTAGTGATCTCGAGGTTGGAAATCATCTCCAATCCGATCTAGAGCCGCCATAAGTTCCCTGTCCAGGCTTTGCTGGGTTTGCGCTAGATCGGGATGATCCAACAGGTTGTTCATTTGATATGGATCTGTCAGGTTATCGAATAGGACGCTAGGCCCTTCTAGGGTGCGCACATAAGTATATTGCTTGGTCCGAACTGCACGATATTCTGGATAAGCATATTCCCGGGTAAAAGGGCAAATATTCATGACCAGGGCTGCGCGATCCTGCTTTGGTGTGGGAGCTTTTATCAACCATGATAGATCTTCCCCTTCTACAGACTCTGGAATCGGAATGCCTGCTAACCCAAGTAGTGAGGCAAGAATGTCAGGGGTGTTAATGGGAGCCTGGACAACTGCACCTTTGTTTTCTTGGATGCCAGGATAGCTAATTAGAAATGGCACCTTGATGGATTCATCCCAGGCAAGTTGCTTGGTATATGGCCTGATGCCATGCGCTCCCATCATCTCACCGTGGTCAGAAGTGAAAACAATAATGCTGTTTTCCCACAAGTTCAACTCCTTGAGTTTATTGAGAATGCTCCCAATGGCGACATCTGTAGCAGTACAGTGCGCATAGTATCCCTGCAATTCTTCACGGACCTTTGCTTCAGATTCTGCGGGAACATTAGGGGCTAAAATCAATTCTGAGGGAGGGTATAAGTTTTTATACTTTTCGGGGGCGCTCGCGTGGGGGAAATGGGGCGTAGCAATGGATACCACCAGCAAGAAGGGATCTTGACTCTCCGTTTGTTGGGTGAGGAACTGGTTTGCGTCTTCGGCTAATGCATAGGGAGAATAACCTTCCCATGTTTTCACCTTGGGATCGTCATTTTCATAGTACAGCATGCGGTTGTAATTGTGAGAGCACTCAAGTGCTTTCCAATAGTCAAAACCTTGACGCCTTTCTGGATCCACATTGTTTAGCCGACCATGTCCATCGAGATGCCATTTGCCTAGGTAGCCAGTTTGGTAACCTGCTTCTTTGAAGATTTCGGCCATGCACAATTCTTGATTAGGTAAATAGATGTCGTTCAAAAACATCCCGGTTGTGGTTGGGTAGCGACCTGTCAACAGTGAGGCTCGATGGGGGGTGCACACCGGAGTCACTGAGACGGCGTTGGCAAAGCTCACGGCTTCTTCTGCCAAGCGGTCGATATGGGGTGTTTTGACATTAGGGTCTCCCGTATAGCCGAAAGCTGAGGCCCGCCATTGGTCTGTCAAGATGTAGATTACATTGGGCTTTGGGGCCTGGGAAGGAATCTTACATGCTGATAGGCAGGTAAGGCCTATCAACAGGTATAGGATTCCCCATTTAACGCTTGACTTGATTCCACTCATTTGTTTGTAGTCCATTGGTTATGAATCTAGTTGACCGCGAGTACTTGATTATGCATGCCGCTTAACCTCTCTAATAGCAGCATGGTCAATTCTTCCTGTTTCTCCGCCACAGATGGGGCTCCGTAAAGGTTATTCCATTCTCGGGGATCGCTGAACAAATCATAGAACTCCCCCCCGATGATGTCCGGAAAAGCATACTCACTGGCTTCCTCCTTTTTCTTCATTATTAAAATCAGCTTGTGCTTTTGGGTGCGGAGCATAAATGCCGCCTCATCTTTCCGCTCATGTAAGGCACAAAAGGACGCTGGCCTGTTTTCTTTCCCGTCCAATAAATCTAGTCCAGCGGCTCTCTCGGGGACTTCAATTCCTGCTGCCGTTAGCAGGGTAGGGTAGATGTCTATGAGCTCCGCAGGTCTATGGTCTTTCTTTCCCTTCCATTCTTCTCCCAGTGCTGATCCCGCCATGATCATGGGAACCCGTACACTGGACTCGTATAGGCAGTACTTGTTGAATCGGTAATATCTTTCACCCAGCATTTCCCCATGATCAGACACATAGATGATGAGGGCATTTTCTAGAAGCCCCTTTTTTTGTAGTGCCTCTATGGCACGGCCATACATGTCATCGATCCAGGTACAATTGGCGTAATAGCGAAGGGTCATTTCTTTCCATTGGGTCTTGGTCGCTTTTTTCCAAAACCCCTCGTACAACTCTCTCCGGTTGACCCCTTCAGCATGTGGCGAATGGTCTTGGTTCCAAGGTGGTTGCTCCGCGAAATCCGTTTCATCAATTTGATAATGATCTTCAAAGCCTGTGGGGACATTGTGTGCTGCATGAGGTTTTAAGAAGGATAAGTACAAAAACAGGGGCCGATCATCGTCCCGGGTTTGTACATATTCTAAACACTTCTCTAACACCCACCCATCTCGGTGGTCGCTTTCTGGCAAAGCGCTGGTGCGGCCTATGTAGCCAGAAGGATCCTCCTCGCCTGGGCCGTAATCATCAATTTCTTCCTGATATCGCTGTTTCTTTTCCGGGTCGAGGTCCTTCATCATGACCGCTCCTTCCTCAAATAATTCCGCAGCGTACCGAGTCTGGAAACCCCGGGTAGATGGCCGTCCTCCCCAGTGGGTTTTTCCGAATCCTGCCGTCTCATAGCCCGCATCGGCAAATAGTTGGGCCAATGGTTTAATGGGCAATTGCTCGTCTGAGATGTGCTGGCCATTTCGCAGGACACCGAGTTGGTTGGGATATAGACCCAACATCATAGACGTACGACTCGGGCCACACATGGGGGCCTGGCATACCGCTTGAGAAAAGCGCACCCCTTCTTCAGCCAGTTTGTCAAGGTAAGGAGTGTATACCTTTTCATTTTCAACCCCAAGCGCATCCCATCTACGTTGATCATCCATCAGAAAGATGATATTAGGTCGCTCAGGGCACTGCTCGTTCTGGGGAGCAGAACAAGCGATGCAAGAAAGGATCGCTCCCCATAAAAGCATCCTTGATAAGAATCTTATCTGGTCTTGCTTACTAGCGAGTATCAAGGTGGTTTCAAGGATAGGGGGCAAGGGAATTCTCATACTTCTACTGCTTTATGAATCGCCCTTGGAAGTAGCCCGAATCTATCTGGATACGAATAAAGTAGACCCCCGGAGCCAAGTGACTTATGGGGATGCTTAGCTCTTTATCCCCTTGAGCTTGGAAGGAAATAAGCTGGATGGATCGCCCTAAGCCATCCAAAATATGCCCCTCATATGCTCCCATTTTCATGCTTGAAGGGATGTCAAGGTAAATGCTCTCACTGGCGGGGGTGGGCTGGATATTTAGGGCCTGGGTGGCAAATTCTTTGATAGAGGTAGTCCGGTTAGAGCTTGATTCTGGCTGATTTAAGTTTAGCGCCAAAGTGGAAGGTACGTCACTGTGATAGAGTGCTAGCCGGTTGATGGCATGGCCCCTTGAACGGCCTGAAATCTCTAAGGTGTAGACTCCTACGCTGTCGAACTCTACATAAATTTGATGTGGATCTCGATCACTGGTTCGAGTTGCCCAGGTCCAATTGTTGAGGCTGTTTTGGTAAATTTTTAGCCATCCGTTGGCGCTTGAACCCTCGGGATTTGGGAATTTTCCTGTCCCCTTGGGGTAGACCTTTTGACCCTCTTTTTCTCCGTAAAAATCATTGGCGTCATTGAAACGAAGCCAGCTATCATTGTGTTCCGTGTTGCTCTGCCCCATCGCAATTAAGCTGTGCCATTGGAATCGGTACTTGCCAGTTTTTTCAATGGCGATTTCGAATTTTAGCAGAGAATTTCCTGGATCGTTATAATAATTTGTCCCTTTGTAGTGCAAGTATCCATCACCTGTGAAGCCTACTCTGCTGCTGTCTAATTCCCATAATCCATAACTGGCAGCAGATTCTAACTCAATGATAACTAGGCCCCCCGATTCTTGATAAAGTGGGACAGATTGAGAAAAAATCAATCTAGGAATGATCCATGCCATTAGGATCAATGTGGTTCTGAGAGTGAAGTATTTAAGTTGAGTGACTGCCATAAGTCTCTGTTTTTCTAGTTGCAATGAGATAGCGTTGAGTGATAAAAGATCAGGGTGGTGGGTCATTCCTTTTTATCGAGTGGGTATTCAAACGTATATGCTCCAGACCCAAGAGTGAGGGCTACTTGGTCATTCTTCTGAGTCGCTTGGTGCTGCGTTAGAGAGCTAAGCGGTTCTTGGTTCATGGTTACTTGGGCCAGCGTGGCATTCGGTAGGGTCACGGTCCCTCTGGTATTGGGGGGGATCTTGATGACATAATTCAAGACCTCATCCTTGATCTCCCAAGCCGACATTACCTCTCCATACATAGACATGAATTCTGCCTTGGCATGGCTCAAACCCGGTCCTGGGTGAGGGTGAAAATGGATGTGTTGATAGCCAGGCTGTTCAGGGTCAATCCCTAAACCGGCTACATGGGTATATAACCATTCTCCAATGGCCCCATACGCATAATGATTGAAGCTGTTCATCCCTTTGATGATACTTCCGTCTGGTTTTTGGGTATCCCACCGCTCCCAAATCGTGGTGGCCCCTTGTGTGACGGGATATAGCCAAGAGGGGAATCTTTTGCGGTGAAGCAGCATGAATGCCAAATCATCCCTTCCAATTTTTGAAAGAGAGCTACACAGCAACGGAGTGCCTAGGAATCCCGTGGTTAAGTGACCAAATTTTTCAACATCGTTTGCGAAATAGGTCGCAGCCTTTTGAAGCAAGTCTTCTGGGATTAGGTCAAAAGAAATAGCTAGTGCATAGGCGGTTTGGGTGTGTGAGACCAAACGGCCATTGGGGGTGATGAATTCCGCTGTAAAAGCTTCTTTGATCCTCTCGGCTAGCTGCCGATAAGTCTCGGCTTCTTCTGACCTTCCGATGAGCTTAGCCGTTTTGCTAAGTAATGTGGTAGAGTAATGGTAGTAGGCAGTAGCAATCAAGTCCTTTTCTGTAACTGAGCCCGCGTAGTCTGGCTTACTGGAATGAAAGGCCAGCCAATCTCCCCAATGCCAATCTTTGGGATTGTTCCACAAGAAGTCTTCACCCGCTTTGAACTGCATGAAGTCTACCCATGCTTTCATGCTGGGATATTGCTCTTCTAAAATGCGGATATCTCCATAAGCTTGATAGACCGTCCATGGCACAATGACTGCCGCATCCCCCCAGCCCGTTGCTCCACCTCGACCATGTTGGTTATCTGGGATCACGTGAGGCACAGATCCATTTTTCGATTGATCGACTGCCAAATCCCTTAACCACTTGGTATAAAAAGCGGCTACATCAAAGTTGAAGGCTGCGGTAGGACTAAACACTTGGGCATCGCCAGTCCATCCCAGTCGCTCATCTCGCTGAGGGCAGTCAGTAGGTACGTCTAAGAAGTTTCCTCGCTGACCCCAGCGAATGTTTTCTTGTAACTTATTGATAAGGGAGTCTGAGCAGGCGAATGATCCGGTGGAGGGCATGTCGGAGTGGATGACGACCCCAGTGATGTTATCCGGGGATAGCCTTCCTGGGTAGCCTGAGACTTTTACATATCGAAAGCCATGAAAGGTGAAGTGGGGCTCGAATATTTCTTCTTGCCCGCCTTTCAATATGTATCTATCGGTCGCTTTCGCAGCTCGAAGGTTAGTGGTGTAGAAGTTTCCTTCTTTGTCTAACACTTCTGCGAATTGCAAGGTCACCTTGTCTCCTTTTGCTCCACTGACTTTCATGCGTACCCATCCCACGATGTTTTGACCAAGGTCTAATACGGTATCCCCTTCGGGAGTAGTGAACATGTCTATCGGGGTGATTTCCTGGGTAGCCCTTACTGGAAGGCCTTGCGAAGCGACTAGCCTGTTTTTGGGATGATCAAGTATCACCGCCGATTTCCAATCTCCATCATCATATCCGTAGGTCGACCAACCATCTCTCTCAAGATTCGAATCATAGGTTTCTCCATTATAAATGTCTGATTGTATGATGGGGCCATTGGCGACCTTCCAGTTGGTATCAGTTATGATGGTTTCGCTGCTTCCATCGGCATAGTCTATGTGTAGCTGTACCAGCAGGCCTAGTTTGTCTCCATAAAAGTTTCGTTCTCCTCGGTATCCCAAAAAACCTCGGTACCAGCCGTCTCCTACGATGGCCCCAATCGCGTTCTTGGCTTGGATTATCTCCGTGACGTCATAGCTTTGATACTGAAGCCGTTTGTGATAACTGGTGTAGCCTGGGGTAAAAAGGTCATCAGATATCTTTTGGCCGTTTATGTACAATTGATACAGCCCTAAAGAGGTAAGGTGTACCCTGGCCTGTTTGATCTTCTTAGGCGCGTCAAACTGAGCACGATAGTAATGAGCAGGCAGGGATTCTTTACCTTGTATTTCCCCTTCTTTGGTAATCCATGAGGCTTTCCATGCCTCCTCTTCTAGGAGGCCCATTTCCCAGAATGCTACTTCACTCCAGTCAGAGGGGCGATCTTGGGTCCAAACTCTTACCTGCCAATATACCCGTTGCATGGAAGTGAGATCTGGTCCTCCATAGGCAAGTTGAATGGATTGATTGCTTAGCACCTTTTTCGTTGTCCAAAGCAATTTTTTGCCCTTTCTTAAACTTGTGGGAGATTCGGCTACCCGTATTTCATAGGCCCTTTGGGTGACATTTTCCCGGTTGGATTGTATTTGCCAGCTGAGTCGTGGTTTACTGACTTCTATCCCAATCGGATTTGTTTTATACTCGCAAATGAGCTTTACCGCTTGGTCCTGGGAATAGACTGCTGAGTAGCTCCAAAAAGAAAGCAAGAGGAAGAGGGCCGAGGTGATTTGCTTCATTTTTCTAATCGATTTGGTTCATCATGATTCAACTGTGATGCTACAGACCGTTTCGTCAAATGGAGTTTCAGAAAGCTTAAGCCTAATCGGTAACGCCTCCATTCCAGGAACCATGTTGAATCCCCTTCCTTTGGCAGTCTGTATGATTTCTAGGCTAGACCCTGCCTCGACGACTACGGTGCCATTGGGCTTTTGAATCTGAATCCGTGAGGACTGGTCTTGAGTGACTATTTCGCCGCTTGGGGAAATGATGGGCAAGATTAAGTTGGCCTCAAACGGAACTTGAGTTTGGGTAATTTGCTTCGCCTTGATGCTTACTTTATCCTTCTCGAATAGATAGTTTAGTTGAAAGGCAATGGGCTCTCCTGCTGGTCCCATTCTTGATTCATCAACCAACTCAGTATGAACTTCAATCTGAATGCTGTCTAGATGGTCTGTAGCAGTTACTTGAGCTTTCAGGTCATACAAGTTTGTGTACCAAGCCCCATTTTGAAATGTTTCCAAGCGAGGGGTCAAGACTAAATCCTCTTGGTTTGGATTAGGTTGCTGGTTATTGGGCTCGACTAGTAGGTATTTGGCCATGCTTGCGGCAAATAGTGGCCCTACTTCTAGGTGGTAGAGCATGCAGAGTGAGCCCCCACTCCCTTGTTGGGCATGCTTCTTATAAATAAAATCGTAGGTGGAGATGGTCGCCCGAAAGTCCCCTTTAGCCACCAAGTGTACCGCTATTTCAGGGAATTCCCGAATACCGTCTGCCATGACTCTTGGCAAAGGTGTGTCCTTGGTTATCTCTGTCAAATCTTCCTTTGTATCCAGGAGAACCGTGAGGGCCTTGGCGTGGGTGAAGGTGTGGTGGACGCAGGGCTGAACTCCATGACTGACATAATGCAGTCCCCCATGCAGCAATCCGTTATAAGTGCAGCGTGAGAGCAGTTCGGCATTCAAAAAAGCCGCGGTTCCCAATACAGGACTTCTAGCAGCAAGGAGGCCAAAGCCAGGTTGACAGCCATCAGTTGTTCTACTACCCCAGTAGCTCCACTTGTATTGTCGAGTGCCCCAGCTGTTGTCCCAAGCCCCATCTGGCAGCATGAATTGCAAATGCCCCGTCAAAGACTGGGTTAAGAGTTGAAGGAGGCTTTCGTCTTTCTCGGCTAATGCATATTGGACAACTCCGTTTAAGGACTCTTCTACATTGTAGCCCAAATCAACTCCTAGCAGACCCTTGTGACTTCTTGCTCGACTGGGTTTTGCCTCTCCGAATAGCAAGTGGTTGGGCTGAGTGAACCAATCTTTGATGCCCTCAGCCAGGGTTCTACTTCGGTCGATATAGTCCGGCCGCTGCAGTACCCGGCCTAACAAATGCAAGGCATAAACGGCGGTAAATCCATAATTGATGTTGGTGAAAACCAGGTCAAAATTCTCATAGATGTATTCACCCGCTTTTGCCAGTCTATTTAGCCACTTTTTGTTTATCTCTTGCGGCAAAACATGCCCATGATGGTGCAGGGCTTCTGCTAAGGCAATTGCTCCAAAGACTGTGATTCCCCTCCATGACTTGGGATCTGGGATAACGGTCCAACTTCCATCTGGCATGGAAACGTTATCCGACCATTCCATCAGGAGTATCGCCGCATCCAAGTATTTGCTTTCTCCTGTGTCATCGGCCAGATATAGCAAAGGATAAACTGCGTCCATGCATCTGCCATGGATTTTGTTACAGGCGGGACAAGCTAGGGCCCCATGAACTGCGGAATCCTCAGGTTGCTGTATTTGCAGGTTTACCAAGGCATTTCCCCAATCTAGCAGTAAGTCAGATGTAAGGGCTTGGAAGCTGTCCTCCATTCTTGCCACTCCTTCCTTCTCTGGTGAGCAGGCATAGGGAGCTAAGCCTAAAGCCAGGCTGGTCAAGGTGGTTTTTTGTATAAAACTTCTTCGCTTCATGGATTTATGGTTGGCCATTCTGCTTCATCTTCATCACTTCACTGCCAGCTAGCAAAAAGGCTCCTGTTCCATAGTTTTGCCAGCTGTCTTTGGTAGCCGGTTTTGGTTCAGCACCAATGTTTTGTACCCAGCCCACTTTTCCATTTTCTTGTTGGCAGGATGCAATGGCTTGCCAGGCTTTTTTGACGGTGGGGGCGTACTCTTCCTCATTCAATAAACCCTGGTTGATGCCCCAGGCTAGGGCAAAGGTGTAGAAGCCACTCCCGCTTACTTCTCCATGTTCATAGGACTCTGGCGACAGCAGGCTGGTGCGCCACAACCCATCTTTGGGTTGGATTTCTTTTATTTTCCCTGCCATCGCCAAATACAGCTTTTCGTAGAATTCACGGTGCTCATAGTCGCCAGGCATTTCATCTAGAATTAAGGCAAGTCCCCCCAGCACCCAGCCATTTCCGCGAGACCAAAAAATCTTCTTTCCGTTTTCTTCTTTCAAGTCTTTCTCTTCCCCCTTCCATTGGAAGCGGGTATCTCTGGCAAAAAGATGTTCCTCTTGGTCATACAAGAGATTATAAGTCTCTGCATAGTAGGTATGCATCTGGTCCAGGTAGGAGTCGTCTTGGGTCAGGTTGGCAAATTTGGTCAGGACAGGTGGGGCCATAAAGAGGGAATCACACCACCACCATAAGATCCTTTGCTTAGCTCCTTCCCCTCCCTTCCAGGGCTCTACTTTATTCAAATGATCATGGATGAAGGTTTCCGTCGGTTGAAGGTTCACTCCAGAGGAGTCGATTTGATTGAGGTAGAGATAGGAGTAACTGATAGCGATATCATCGGCATGAAAAGTTCGTTCCCATGGCTGCCAATTATTTCTGACTCCCATGGCTTTTAGGGCGTCGAGGAATACGGGATTTTGAGTGGCTGCATGTGCCTTAGCCACTCCGGTGTAATAAGCGCCATTGGTCCAGTCCGTTGGGGCTTTTGCGAAAATAGGATTGGCTTCCTGCCATGCTAGGGCCTTTACCATGGCTTCTTCAATCGAAACTGTGCCCATTTCATAAGCCTCTTCGCAGGCTGTGAATAGCAGGATGCACCCCAAAACCGCCGCGCTGCCTATTATTTTTTTCATAATTCAACTAATCAGAGGATAGGGAAGTAGAGATGGATTTTTATTCTAGTAAAAGCTCAAAGTTGTCGGATAAGCCTTGGGCAGAAGAACCCCCAATGATGACTCTGTAATCTCCAGCCTCAAGGATCTTTTCCATGCTAAGTCCAGTGAACTCAAGCATGTCAGCGGTGATGATAAAGGAAATCTGCTTTGTCTCTCCTGGGGCCAACTCTACTTTCTGAAAACTTTTCAATTCCTTGTCTGGGCGTGTCACAGAGCCAATCTCATCTTTGAGATACAGTTGCACGACCTCCTTTCCGGCTACCTGGCCAGTATTGGTAAGCAGTACGCTGGCCTCTATTTCGCTATTTGGGGTAATGCTGGGGCCTGAGAGTTGTAAATTTGAATACTCAAAAGTGGTATAGCTCAAGCCATGGCCAAAGGGAAACAAGGGGCCGTTCTCCATGAAGAGATAGCCCTTTTTGTGGTTGATTTCTTTTACGCTGTAATGGAATGGGAATTGGCCGATGGTCCTTGGGATGGTGACTGGCGATTTCCCTGAGGGATTGGCCTCTCCAAATATAATTTTAGCCACAGACTCATCGCCAAACTCACTCAAATCCCAACAGTCTAAAATCGCGGTGGCTTGTTCGGCGATAACCGGAATAGAAAGAGTCCTTCGGTGCTTCAAGACTACAATGATGGGCTTGCCCAAGGCTGCGATCCTCTCAACCAATTCATTTTGAGGCCCCACAGGATCAATGGAAGCCCGATCCCCCAAAGCATTGTTGAAAAATCCTTCTTTGGAGGTGTATTCATCTCCTCCTAGAAACAGTACGACCAAATCTGATTTTTTGGCTAACCTTACCATTTTTGAGATCTCAGACTGGTCGACCTCCGCCAAGTTGGGGACCGCAGGTTGCTCATCGGTCAAGCTAAACCCTTGGGCCGAAGTAAATGAGAAATCTCCTCCAGCAATTTGCTCGAAGTTGGCTTGAGTATGTTCATCTAGTAGCGGTCCTAGTAGGGCAACTTTCTTCTGCCCAGGTGCTACAGGAAGAAGTTGTTCTTCATTTTTTAGTAAAATGATGGACTCCAAATCAGCCTCTTTCGCCAAGGCCAGAGAAGACTCAGATCGCACAGCTTTTTCAACTTCTTTCACGTCAATGTATGGATCGTCAAAAAGGCCAAGGACAAATTTGGTCCGCAACACCCGCTTGGCGGCTCGGTTGATGTAGGGAATGATATCGGGACGTTTTTCTGCTATTTGAGGCAGTAGGATATAGGCCTCGTCACTATACAGGTCCACGTCCACCCCGGCAATCAGGCCCATGATGGCAGCATCTTCAGGTGTCTCCGCCACCTTCATGAAAAAGTTTAGTCGTGCTACGTCATTGGCATCAGAAACGACATACCCATCAAATCCCCATTGCTCCCTAAGCACACCCGTTAACAAGGCCGGGTTGCCATGCGAAGCAACTCCATTTAAATCCCCATGGGAAGGCATAATTCCCAAGCACTGAGCATCTTCAACAGCTGCTTGAAACGGTGGGTATATTTCATCAATGAGGGTTCGTGGGGAAATCTCAATAGCGGCAAAATTGGTTCCTCCTAAGATTTGGCCATATCCAGCAAAGTGCTTGGCCACCGCACCAATGTGGGTGCCATTTCCTAAGCCTGCGTAATCACCCTGAACCCCTTTCACGGCTTGACGGATCATTTGGGTAGTCAGATAGGTGTCCTCTCCAAACGCTTCACTCATTCTCCCAAACCTGGGGTCGCGGACAATGTCCGCTTCGGGTGAGTGGCACATGTGCATTCCGCGCATTCTAGCCTCTCTTCCCACCACATCCCACATTTGATGGACCAACTTTGGGTTGAAGGAGGCTGCTGAAGTAATGGGGCGTCCAAACTTGGTACAACCTTCCGCATCTACTCCGTTATAGGATTCGGTCACAAATAAGCCTGGAATTCCCCACCGATTATGCTCTACGATATATTGCTGAAGCTGATTGTTGAGCTTAGCTGCTTGTAAAGGTTCTATTAACTCGCCAGGATTTTTGATGCCGGCTATGCCGTGTTTCAATCTGGTCTTTACCTCTTCAGAAAGGACAAGTTCTTCATGCTCGTTTAGTTATACCTAGGCGGGCGTGAAAAATACGCATTTGGGCAACCTTTTCTTCATGCTCGTTT
>CAZFPQ010000060.1:0-30730 GCA_964521065.1 uncultured Bacteroidia bacterium
TAGTACCTTATTGATGTTGGGCATTCCTGCTAAGCTAGCTGGCTGTTCAGAAATAGTCCTGTGCACTCCACCTGGTCCTGAAGGGCTTCCCCACCCTGCCATCCTCTATGTAGCCAAGCTTATAGGCCTGAGCCAAATATATCGAGTAGGAGGTGCCCAGGCGATTGCGGCCATGGGGTACGGCACAGCATCAATTCCTAAAGTGGACAAAATCTTTGGTCCGGGTAACCAGTACGTGACCGTAGCTAAGCAACTCATGGCCAAAGAGGGACTTCCCATTGACATGCCAGCTGGGCCTTCGGAAGTAATGGTTTTGGTTGATGAATCATCGCATCCTGCTTTTGTGGCTGCAGATCTGCTTTCGCAAGCAGAGCATGGCCCTGATAGCCAGGTAATGCTGCTGAGCACAGATGCGTCAATCATGGATCAGGTAGATATAGAATTGGAGCGTCAATTGACTCAGCTTCCGCGGGCCGAGCTTGCGAGCCAAGCACTTGCCCATAGCAAGGCTATTTTGATAGCAGATAAGACCCAGATGCTAGAAATGGCCAATCATTATGCAGCAGAACATCTAATTATCGCCACAGACGACGCAGAAACTTTAGCGGAAGAAGTCCGGCAAGCAGGCTCGGTTTTCATTGGCCACTACTCTCCAGAAAGTGTGGGGGACTATGCCAGTGGGACCAACCATACCCTCCCAACTAATGGTTGGGCTAGGTCTTATAGTGGTGTGAGCCTAGATAGCTTTGTCAAGAAGATCACTTTCCAGGCCTTGAGTCCTCGAGGACTTCAAAACATAGGGCCTGCGGTAGAAGCAATGGCTCATGCAGAGGGGCTAGATGCTCACCGTATGGCCGTAACTCTCCGATTAAAGCAACTAAGAAATCAATTAAATGAATCTTCATAAGCTGGTAAGACCTCACATCCTCAAACTAAAACCTTATTCTTCTGCCAGAAGTGAGTTCAAAGGATCGGCAAAGATCTTTCTCGATGCAAATGAGAATAGCCTTGGAGCAGTCATACCTGGGGAACTAAACAGATACCCAGATCCTCTGCAGGTTGCGGTTAAGGAAAAATTAGCCACCCTTAAATCTGTTCGCCCAGAGCAGATTTTTCTGGGAAATGGTAGTGACGAACCCATCGATTTGCTTTTTCGAGCCTTTTGCGAGCCAAAACGCGATCACGTGATTACCCTTCCTCCAACTTATGGCATGTATCAGGTCAGTGCGGAAATCAACCAGGTTAAAGTTATCCCAGTTCCTTTGACTGAGGAGTTTCAAATCAATCGATCTGAAGTGATTGCTTCAATCCGCCCTGGTAGTAAAATTATTTTCATTTGCTCACCCAATAATCCTTCAGGGAACCTGATGGATCGAGAGGCGATTCTGGCGATCATTAGAAGAGCCCCGGGATTGGTAGTCGTCGACGAAGCTTACATAGATTTCGCTCCTGAAGCGAGCCTATTACCCTTATTAGAGGAATACCCCAACCTGGTTGTCCTTCAGACTTTTAGTAAGGCTTGGGGCCTGGCAGGATTGAGGTTGGGGATGGCCTATGCAAATCCTGAGGTGGTAGATATCCTTAACCGAATCAAGCCTCCCTATAACATCAATCGACTTACCCAAGAAAAAGCTTTGGAAGCGCTTGATGCTTACCAGGAGCAGCAAGTGATGGTCGCCAACATCATTGAAGGCAGAAATAGCCTAGCTGAAAAACTTATGGAACTTCCTTTGGTAGAAAGTGTCTTTCCCAGTCAGGCTAACTTCTTATTGGTGAAAATGGATCATGCAGATCTGCGGTACCAACAAATGCTAGAACAAGAAGTAGTTTTGAGAAACCGCTCTCGTCTTACCTGGTGTGATAACTGTCTTAGAATTACGGTGGGGACTCCAGGTGAGAATGAACAGTTGCTCAAGGAACTTGCTGAGCTTCCAGATGAAGGGCACTAAATGAGTCATTAATTCTTGGTTATTGCGAAGATCATATTCATAACCAATCTCAAAGCAAAAGGTAGGTCAGGGGGCTTCTACCATAAGCGCTTGGACAGAAGAAATCAGGGTATGGATTATGGGGCTATGGCTATCAGGATGAATGATCACCGCAACATAGCCCCTACTCCCCCACCCCGATTATCGTTTTTCTTATAACTACTTGCCTAAGCTTTAAGGATAAGAAGAAATCAGCACCTACTTACGACAGGTACTCATGAATACGTAGTTGCGACGTTTTGGCTTTTCAAGAACATCAAAAAACTCATCGATATATCGCTCCATTCTTTGTCGCTCTTTATCATCCATGATCTCTAGGGTCTGGATCTCGGCGTAAATCTCGTCTTTTGCCTCTTCAAAACGCTGGTAAACCAAAGTCATCTCCTTTTCAGGTCGACAAAATCCGCGGTAAATCCGCTCGCGCACACTCTTGATGTCAAGCTTAGGGTTAGGTTGGGCATAAGGAGGATTGACAGCTCCAGACCAATCAAAATCATAGGGAATTGCGAGAGGAAGACTAAAGGTGTCTGTTTTGATCATTTTAATGTTGTGCATACTCGGGATCGACCAATCGGTATTCCCGACCATATACTGATAGACACTGAGTAGATTGGTTTGAGAACTGAGGGTAGCATTTGGCAATACCCCGACACGTTCATATTCAAATGCATCCAGACGTGCTGCGAGCACTTCAAGTGGTTCGATGAAAAAGCCATATTGGGTGAATGCATCAATTTTATCAGTGGAATCTTGAAAAGTGACCTCAAATAGACGGACCCTAAAGCTTGTATCCGTTAAAGCATTGAACATCCGATAGATAAGATACTCCTTGAGAATGAAATTTTGATAGTTAGCAGAACCCCAACGGCATGGCAATACCATTTTAATTTTATCCACGCCTTGCATGGGGGTTCCTTCCACATCTTCATCTTTGAAATTCAAACGCAAGGGTGGAAGCTTGCAGAGAGACCGGCGGAAGTTTCCTCTGACCCGGGTTCTGACTGGAATGGAGACGGAATCTTCATCTTGGAAAAACAGAAATTGAGCGGGATGGTACTCTCGATCATCCTCATCATCTCTAAAAAGTGCCTTCAAATCAGCGGTCACCTTTATTTTTATCATACCCTCTTCATCGAAGAGGGTACAAGCCTCAGGCTGGGCAAATAAAGAGGTACTTAAAAGGGAAAAAAGAATGTAGGTAAAAGCGGTTAGGGACTTTGTATTCATTTTCTGGGGTTTTGGTATCATCAGGTAGGAAGTCGCCATTAGGTACTTGCGAGAGTACTGAGTTCGAATACTTTGTGGGTATCGCTGGGCACATAAGCACGCTCCTCAAAATACATTTTTCCCCAATTATCTACCAGCAACAAAGTAGAAACCCTGGTTCCATAATTCCGATTAGGCATCGAAATAAACATAGCAGAGAGAGCCTCTTCAAAATCCAAAGGTACCCCTGTTGATGGAAGTTCATCTATGGGAGCCGTATCTGTGTCTTTCAAAGCACGAAACCAATCTTCCGTCGAAAATCTAGGATGACTTACTAAGTCTCGAATCTTATCTTTTAATTTTTTCACCTTGGGCCAAGGGGTATTCATCAAGTGATTGCTCAATCCATGAATACCGGGCTCCATCTTATTGATCTTTTTTTCCTGATTAGAATAATGAAATAGACCAGAGTCGTCACCCAAGAGGATATTATACCCATTAAAAGATTCTGAACCCTCATCTAATTGTTGTAAGTAATCCATTGCAGGTAAGTCCTGAACAAAGAATTCTGGGATCAGCTTCCCCCTACTCGGAGCCCCTGATAAGAGAGGCATACTTAGGTCTCGATAATTGGTTACACAGCCAATCCGGCCTGTTGCATCTGCTGCCATCCAGGTCCCTCCGGCTTCCAAATCTCTGCCGCCAAGTATGTGTGGATGGTCCTTCCACCAGCTTGCCCTAGCGGTTTTACGTTGGTAGAACTCATCTCGATTGGCTGCGATAATCAGTGGATATTCAGGGTGTGCTTGGTAGGCTATTCCGATTAAACACATAGGCAAAGCGTCTATAGTGAGCTAAACTAAATAGTGCCCTTTAGGCTAAATGTTAGCAAAAAGACAGAATCAAAAACGGCCAACTATGGTAGCTGGCCGTTCTAGATGGAAAATCTATCTTGAAAGATAGTTCACCGGGGGCATTACTTCAAAACCGAACGGGCGATTACTAGCTTTTGAATTTCACTGGTCCCCTCCCCTATCGTACATAGCTTGGCATCTCGGTAGTATTTTTCAACAGGAAATTCTTTGATGTAACCATAGCCACCATGAACCTGAACCGCTTCATTGGCGCACCAAACTGCCGCTTCACTGGTGTAAAGCTTGGCCATGGCTGAGGCTTCATTTACGCTTTCCCCACGGTTGATTAAATCAACAGCTCGAAACGTGAGGAGCTCTCCGGCTTTAATTTTCGTGAGCATGTCAACCAACTTGAAGGAGATGGCTTGAAAGTCGATGATGGGCTGGCCAAATTGTTGTCGCTCTTGCGCATACTTAAAACTGGCTTCGAAGGCCCCCCAAGCGATGCCTAAAGAAAGGGCCGCTATAGAAATGCGACCTCCATCCAGTACTGCTAGGGCCTGCTTGAATCCTTCTCCTTCTTCACCAAGCATTTGACTTTTATGGACCCTGACATTATCAAATACCAATTCAGTAGTTTCAGAGGCCCTCATCCCGAGCTTATCTTCTTTTTTTCCGTGGCTAAAGCCTGGAGTACCTTTTTCGATAATGAAGGCACTGGCATTATTGCGGGTGCGGGGGGCACCCGTGCGAACGACTACTACAGCAACGTTGCCAGTTTTACCATGAGTAATAAAGTTTTTGGTTCCATTAATGATGTAATAGTCACCATCTTTTTGGGCAAAGGTAGACATATTTCCTGCATCAGAACCAGTGTTGGCTTCGGTTAGTCCCCAAGCCCCAATCCATTCTGCACTAGCCAGTTTTGGCAAATACGTTTGCTTTTGATCATCGTTGCCAAACTTCAAAATATGGTTTGTACAAAGCGAATTATGGGCAGCCAATGAAAGCCCTACTCCCCCACATATTTTTGCTACCTCTATGATGGCCGTTACATACTCTTCGTAGCCAAATCCAGAGCCTCCGTACACTTCTGGAACCAAAACTCCCATTAGGCCCATTTCCCCTAGTTCCTTAAACAATTCAAGAGGAAACTCTTGGGATTCATCATACTTCATCACAACTGGCTGGAGTCGCTCTTTGCCCCACTTCTGAACCATGTCTGCGATCATTAGCTGGTTTTCAGATTTCTGAAAATCCAAGCCCAACTTTTGTTCTATCACTGCCTCCATATTCTATTATTCAGTAGTCGTTTTAGTATTATATCGAAAATTAACGAACATTCGTTCGCCTTCCAAGCAAAAAAAAATGTCCCTTCTTACAAGTAAGGTCCCTATGCCGATTAGTCAAACGCTACCAAGCTGTGAATCTGCGCGGACCGTTGCTCCAGTCGGTCTTTACCAGGCAAGCCATTTAGGGTTATAATGAAACTAAAGCCCACTACTATCCCCCCTAGCTTTTCAACTAAGCTCGCACTAGCGGAGGCAGTCCCCCCTGTAGCTAACAAGTCATCATGGATTAGGACTCGATCACCCGGTTGGATCACATCCACCACCGACTCGAGTTCGGCGCTTCCATATTCTAGGGTATAAGAAATTTTAACCGTTTCGGGAGGAAGTTTCCCCTTTTTTCGCACCATCACGAACCCAGCCCCTAGTTCTCCCGCAAGCTGAGGCCCCAAAAGAAAGCCACGACTATCAATCCCTATTACTTTGTCAATCCCTCCTCCTTGCCAAGGTTTAGCTAGCTCTTTGATAGATGCTGCTACTAAATCGGGATTAAGGAAAATTGGACTGATATCTCGGAACAAAATTCCCGGTAAAGGAAAGTCAGGTACGGCCCGGATGTGATTCAGTAATTCAGTTTTGAAGTCAGACATAAACAGCTGATTTACAATTCAAAATATATTTGCAACTCATCCAAAGCTTCCACACTCAGTTCGGATAAGACTTCCACCTCTCCCCAAGATTCTAATCTGCCTAATTGGGTGCGGAGTTGGACGATAGCGGAAGTCATGCTTTGATCAAGAGCAGGTAGCAAAGCAATCTGTTCCCTACTGGCTCGGTTCAAAGACTTACGGGGGTAGGTAGCCAGTGAGTCTATGTAAGCATAAGCATTAAGACTTTGGTATGCAGCAGCGTCTAATCCGTATACCGCTTTGAGTTGATCAGTTTTGTAAAAGAACCCTAATAAATTTCGATACCGAACAATCCTTGAAGCCAATCTAGGGCTAACGTTGGGAATATTGGACAAAAGAAGGCTATCTGATTGGTTCAGCTCGATGGACCTTAACGCTAATTTAGTCTGAGGTGGATTATTACTAGGCTTAGTTTGTTCTTTACTAAGTGGCCGTAAGAAGGGAAGAATACTTAAATACGTTTCCTCAGGAAGGCCATAGACATTTTTTAAATCTAGATGCGATTGAAAGCCCCCCAGTCGAGTACGGTAGGCCACGATTCTTTTACTCAAGACAGATCCAATACCTGGAAGCCTTTGCCACTCCTTGGGAGTTGCCTCATTGATATGAATGGGAACAACGCTGTTTCGAATCGCCTTTTTTAGTTCAAGATATGTGCTGTCTCGGAAAATCAACAGATGCTTAAGGCTAGAAAATGTCATGCTATCTAATCCGTAGGTCTGACCAACCTGCTCCACGGATCCAAACCCCATTTCATTGCTGCGAAATTTTAAGATGCGCCCAGTCAATACTGGTCCAATACCTTTTAGTTTAACCCAATCGAGGCTATCAGCTATGTTTATGTCAATGGGGCTATACTCTGAGTTAGGAGAGGGCTTGGGAGGCAATTGTAAACTTGACAAATTCTCCAAGGAGCTTGGGGGATTATACTTGGTCCAAATCGACTCGAGGAGAATACCTGTCAAGATCAAGATCCCAAGTACCCATACACCCCTCTTCTGGTTTCTGGAAAAATTAACTCCTTCATGTAGTGCCATGTTTCAAGTTACACGTAATTACGAGCATTTGAAACAATAGAAGTATGCAATTCTAGGCTTAGAGGAGTTCCCCTAATCAGTTTTGCAAGTGGGAGATCGGTTCTTGAATTTTCAAGGGAAGGGTAAGAATGAAGGTGGAGCCTTTACCCTCCGCTGATTC
Source organism: uncultured Bacteroidia bacterium (assembly GCA_964521065.1). Taxonomy (GTDB): domain Bacteria; phylum Bacteroidota; class Bacteroidia; order J057; family J057; genus CAYVAP01. The sequence goes on from CAZFPQ010000060.1 coordinate 7,224, forward strand.
AAAGCTAATTTCACCGCCTATTTTCTTTGCTGCATTTTTGACCACGTAAAGGCCTAGCCCAGATCCTTCAGATTGGTTGTGCCCGCGATAGAACATCTCAAATACCTTAGGTTGCACCCTATCTGGTATGCCTACCCCGTTGTCCTTTACTTCAATGTAAAGCTTATCAGGAGTAGTCCGTGTATTCACCTGAACGAAAGGCTTATCTGCCTGATGATTGGCGAAGTTGATCCCGTTGGAGATCAGGTTTTGCAGGATGGATTTGAGTAAGTGAGGGTCTGTGTTGATCAGGCTTTTGTGCCCAATTTGGCTTTTGAGCATGATTTTGTCTCGATCATAGATGCCTTGCAAAGACTCGAAGGTTTCATCTATCAATTGTTTCAAGTTGACTGCCTCGGGCTTAACTATGGCATCATTGATGCGGGTAGCATCGAGCAATTCACCGAGAGTTAGGTCTAGCTTTTTGGTACTTTTACCAATAAGATCCATATAGCGATGGGCCGCCTCTTCCTTGATTTCCGACTTAGCTAGGTTTGCAATCCCAATGATGGAGGCGAGCGGGCCCCTTAGGTCATGTGAGGCTTTATAAATGAATGAGTCCAGTTCTTTTTGTTTTTCTTCTAGTTGATCTTCGGTTTTTTTCCGATCTGTAATATCTGTGATGATGGCGATAGAGCCAATAATCTTGCCTTCATGATCCATGTAAGGAGAGCCCGAGATCAGCAAACAGACCTTCTGGCCGTCCTTTCGGTGAAAGGATAACTCGTATTCGTCAGACTTACCCCGCTGTCGAAGCAATGTTTTTTCCTGAATCAGGGCCACATTGGTACCTTGCCCCAAGACTTGGTAGGTAGTTTTTCCAATCAATTCGCCCTCAGAGAGACCCAAAACTTCTGTCATTCTCTGATTAACAAAGAGTATGCGTTCTTGACTATCGGTCAAGATCAGCCCCTCATTCATGTTTTCGACTAAGGCACGATACCTTTGTTCACTCTCGACCAGCGCCTTTCTAGAGTCTGCCTGTTCCTTGATATCATCAAAGACAATGATCACACGCTCCTGCCCATCCATTTGACTTTGCTTGATTTCCATTTCCACTTCTAGTATCTCTCCCTGTTGAGAAATAAGATGGGTATTCACAAAAGTGGGAGATCTGTCGATGGCAGAGGCAAGATGGGAGGTAAAAGAAGAAAACTCCTCGTCCGGTATGAGATCAAGGACGGATTTTGAGAGGAGGCTATCCCCTTCATACCCAAGAAGATCAGCGGCTTTGCTATTCACATCTACTGGGCGGAAGGTATCTGGATCAAGGATGATCATCCCCCCCTTGGTGGAATTAAAAACAGTTTGATAGTTATCTTCAGACTGTTGCAAAGCCAAGGCGCTTCGCCGCTTATGGGTGACATCTCTCATGATCCCAAGCAACTCATTGCCTTCCTGCATCCTCATAAGTCGGAGCTCAAAATGAAGGGTCTCCCCTTGGAACTCAAAATCAAACTCTACTTGCTGAAAGGTATTGCTCCTGCGGGCCTCACTGACATGGTTTTTTACTTTAAGCTGATTTTCCTCTGAGAGAAAAGTTTGAATAAGCCTTTGAAGCGGTTGACCTTCAAATGTATTTAGCTTAACCCGATCCCTCATCAAGCGAGGTGCGTGAAGGGTTAGAATTTTGTCTTTGCTATCGAGAGAAATAATCAGATCCGGCATGGCATGCATCAAAGACTGATGGATGGCCAGGCTTCGCCTGACGCTGTATTCTCTATGGACCCGGCGGGTGATATCTGAGATTTTCAGCCTAAAATAGGGCATCTCAGGCATGGGGAGCTTGGACAACATCAACTCCAGTCTCAAATCCTGGCCTCGGGCATCTTCTTTTTGAAAATACTGTTTTTCTGGGTGACCCGGAGGGGTAGCCGGCATATGCTCCATTAAGTAGGCAGGCGTAAGATCGAAGTAGGCGAGTAATTCTTTGCCATCAATATCCGTCGTTGCACCTAGGCGGAGCATTAACTGGGAAGCCGCATAGTTCTGAAACACAATTCGGTCTCCTTCATAGTTTAGCAAAAAAAGTGCGTCCTCATCCTGGTCAAGCAAATGGCTAATTAACTCATCGGCAGGGGTCTCTGGGTCTAAGCGGCCGACACGCCACCAGGTAAATAAGCCTCCCACCAAAGTGCTCGTAGTCACCAATCCCATAAAAACCGGAACTTCTACCTGTAATTGAGGTAGACTTAGGCTACAAAACAGAAAAACGCCTAAGCTTATCAAGGCAAAAAGGGCATATTCTACCCAATGAAGAAAGGAAAGGGCCAAGAGCAACTGAGCCCCCGAAATCAAAGCAACCGCAACAGGAGGTAGGTGATTGATGAACCCAAGTAGAATAAGGCTGAGGTAGCCAAAGACCAAAATACTAGAAGAAACTTGCCTTTGATATTTCCTAGCTACTGGACTGAACCACAAAAATGTACCAGAAATTAGGCAAAGTACAGACCAGCCCAAATAGTGCCACGGATGCACCTCCATGTTAGCAATCCATCGATCCAATCCGTATCCAATCCCCAGCCCAATTAGTCCACCAAGCATTAGGATGAAGGCAGGTTTTTTCTCTAAATCCCACCTCCAATTGTTGCTTTCTGACCCAGGGTCCACTTTTTGATATGGCCTCCCCACTGTTACCATGGTGTAATTTGTCTTATTGATATATTCAGATAAGTTAAACGATAAAAAGGTTCAACTTATTGATTTATGGCTCATAGACGCCAATTTAACGGTTTCAGGGGGAACTTTTATCAATAAATCGGCTCAACTTGATATCCAAGCTTTCGAAGTTGGTGGATCATTCCATATTCACCCGGCAGTTGTGCTGCATTTACGGCGATAAGCATAGACTGATAAGGCAGTCGAGTTTTTAGGTATTTGATCCATGCATCGTTTCTAGCAGCAAGTAATTTACCCAGGTTGTAACCTAGGTCTGGAGCGTGGGAGGCCAGCAACCACACTCGATCTAAGTCTTGCTCTCCATATGCATTGAACAAGGATTCATAGATTTCACATTGGGACTCCTTATAGGTGAGGAGATTCATCATTTGAGTGGCCTGAGCAGAATAGCTATAGCTATCAAGCCAAGCGATTCGTGTCCACTCAGTTCCAACCTTTTTCAGTGGTAATCTCGACATCTTGGCAAGTTGGTATTCCACCATAACCGTTGCCCCCTCCTGCTGCCAACAATAATCCTTCAAGAATTGGCGAGATAAGACTGACGGTGGATATCTCGTTTTTAATTTATAGTTGGCCAAAGGAGATAGGCTATCTTCCACCCATTTGACAAGCTTTTCAAACGCTACTGAGGGTAACAACTCCTCCAGGGTTGAATCTAGAGGCACCTCAATCTGGTACAAAGATTCAGAAGGTGGATGCATAGGGTCAATCCCCATTACCAACTCTTGTACTTTGGGAAACAGGATAGGTAACTTTTCAGGCCAATGATGAAATCTTTCTGGTACTTCTGGGAGTATCCCATAGAGATACGAGGTGTCTTGCCTAGCAGGATGAGACACTTCCCAAAGACAAGCGGAAACAGGAGTAACTTGTATTTGATGCGTACTAGCGGGGGTGGAAGATTGTCCCCATTCGCGAAAAGATGCGGTTTGCCCCCAAGCGATAGAGAACAAAAAAAATTGCACCCCGAGTAGCATATAACATGATGAGCTTAGAACTCGCATATTTGTTACTCCACAAAAGAAGTTCCTAAATTGAATGAAAAATATTTGTCGTCGAAATATTTCGCAAAATGACCATAGCCGAAGAGTGTATCGCCATCTTTGGCCGATCAGGATCTACGGAGATTTCAAGCTGATTTTCCTTCTATTTGGAGTCTCTTTATCAATGACCACGTGGGGATGTTTCAACACCAGAGCCGTAGAACCACCTGGGCAGGGAAATTCAGACTGGGTCAGTCCTACTGATTATGAGATTTTATTAGCAAATCTCAGGACCTCCATTGCACAAACCAACGTACAGAATTATCTCCGCTGCTTTAACCGAGATTCCCTTGAGTTCGTCCCGGTGTTTGAGCTGTTTAATAACAATGAATCTATTTGGCTTAATTGGTCAATTCAGGATGAGCAGACCTACTTAGAAAACACCCTCAATAACCTAACCGTCAATGCCGGGCAGTCACTTCTACTTGAAGAGCAGGACTTGCAAGATGTTAGTTCAGATTCATTGACGTATGTAGGCCTCTATCAATTACGGATTAACCACACCGATACCAGCCTCACTACGCTATTCAAAGGTCAGCTACAAATGACCATCAAGCGCAATGAATTCAACGAATGGGAAATCCACCGTTGGACAGATATTCAGCTCGTTCCTGATAGCAGTTGGAGCCAATTAAAGCTCCGCTACATCCAGTAAGCGTTACTTTTGGATCAAGGCCGCACCGTAGGAATATCCTCCCCCAAAAACGACCAAGACCAAGAGCTCACCTGTTTGGACACGATCCTGATGTTCTGAAAAGGCTATTCCACAACCCGCACAACCTGTATTGCCTAGATATTGGATATTCGAAACGACCTTATCCAATGGTAAATTAAGATCTTCCGCCACCTTCTTGCTGATTCGAAAATTTGCCTGATGGGGAATCAGCCAGGAAAGGTCCTGTAGCTGTTTTTCGTTTCGTTCCACAATCTGCTGGCTAATCTTGCTCATGTATTGAGTCGCGTGGATGAAGACATCTCGTCCATTGGGCATCAGAATGCCGGGACCATCAGGAATGAGTTTCACACCTTCCAAGTTCTTTCCTACGTGAGCAGCGCCACCCGTGAGAATGTCTAAGATTTGAAAATCGCTATCAGCTTTACGGTCTTTGGAAACAAATAAGGCCGCAGCCCCATCACCCCAAAGATGACCGGCTTTGGTATCCTCCTCATTGGCGAAACGGGTATTGTGGTCAGAAACCACTACCAATGCAGTTTCAGCTTTGCCCATGGCAAAATAACCTTGTACAATTTCCAGGGCATTGAGAAGGCTTGAACAAGCCGCTGTGATGGTAACTACAGGTACTTCCCCTACCGGTAGATCATGTTGGATCACATGGCCTAAGGTCGCTACGGTATCGTGAGGCGAATAGGTAGCTGCTACGATGAGGCCCAAATCCTCTATGGGATATGGCAGCTTTTGTAAAGCTCTCTGAGTTGCAGCCAGGGCCATGGTTTCCGTGTTTTCATCTGGGCCAGCTTTGCGCCTTTCACGAATACCGGTTCGGCTTTCCATCCATTCTTCGGTCATTCCATTGATGTTTTGGAAGTAGGCATTTGGAATCACCTGTTCTGGATAGTAATGATCGATGGCGTTAATAAACATGAAAAAGTGTAGATGTGAGGTCTGAGAAATGCCGCTAACTTAGCAAAAGCTCTGGTAATATTTTTCAAAAAAGATATCGGAGGCAGCCAAGATTGGTTGCCTCCGATATCTAGAAAAATTCCACTCCTTAAGAGAAGAACTTTTTAAGGGCATTTTTCACATGAGAATAGGCTTCTTCCATCTCGCCAGTAAATTCGTCCCACTTTTCTTCCCCCTTTTCACTGCGTTCCTGCCAAAACTGTTTGGCTTCTTGAACTTTTTGGTTGATTTCATTCCGAGCTTCTTCGTATTCCTCTTTTGCTTCTGCAGAGCCAAGGTGAGCCTGGACCCTAAGTGAGTCTAACTTAGTCCGAAAGTGCTCAGCGCGATGCTTGAAAGCTTGTTCCCACTCTTCGATCTTGCCTTTGCCTTCATCCTGGATCTTGTCATATTCGACTTTGGCTTCGTGGAGGGTAGAGTCCAACTTTTTCTGTTGGGCTTCAAGTGCATCTCGGGTCTCGGCCCGACCTAAAGCTAGTTGAACCTTGAGTTCATCTAACTTTGCTTTTAGCTGAGGAGCATGTTCACTTTCGTAGCTATCAACCTTTTCAGCGACGTCATCTACAAATGACTTAAACTTTTCCTTTTGATTTTCAAAAGCATCTGCTACTTCTTCATAGCCTAAAGAGACTTGTACTTGTAGCTCTTCGAGTTCGCGCTCAAAGTCTGCTAGGTATTTGTTCATTTTTGTTTTTGTTTGTTGGTTCCTCTCTGATTAAATGTAGTGAGGATTTTTGTCTAAAAGAAAATTCTGGAGAAAGACATTGCTTAATTCGAAGCTAACAATGTCAACTCTTGACTTTATTATTGATGGGGAAAATACAAGATTGTCACTCCGTCAATTATTTTAGACAGATTCACTACCTACTGGACTACTATTCTATGCGATTTCTCGACTTTCAGACCATCGTAACCGAAGCTTGGCGGGCCTTTCGTCCCGAAGTACCACTCAAGGCTGTTACGGATATTAGCGTACGGGTATCTACCAATTACGTGTATAAGCTAGAGTTCGAAAAACGAGAGTTTCTGATCAGTAAGCTGTCCCTATTTGGCAAATACGATCATTTTGTAGAAGACCATGAGATCATCAACGCTCTAGCAGACAAGCTCCCCTGGCCCTACGATCAAACCTTAGCCAGGTCCCTCACCAAGCATGGTCGAGTGTTTACCTACCGTTACCAATTGGCGGAACAGGAAGTCTGGGTGGTCTTTTATCGCCCAGTTCAAATTCGGAGGCGACTCCCTAAGCGCTTACAACCTCAACAGATCTCCAACCTTGGAGAGCAGCTTGCTCATTTTCATCGGGCATGCACCGATGTCTTACCTCTTTTACCGGGCTCCTCTAAAAACATGCGAGATGACCTTCGCGAATTTAAGGGGCATTTGGGTACCGAGATGGGAGATTTTGAGTACGGAGCGCATCGTCCCCAAATCGAACGACACATCGACCGGTATTTGGAGCAAGCAGAAACATTAGGGGCTCATACCTTCCCTGCCATCCCAGTATTTGTAGACTGGAACATCGGAAATTTCTCATTGACCAACTCGGGAGAAATATTCAGTCGGTGGGATTATGACTGGTTCAGAATGAGCTCAAGAGTAGTCGATTTTTACTTCATGAGCCGGGTTGTTTCAGACATTGGAGATCAAAGCCACTTCAGCTATCATGTAAATCCCATGATGGAGGATCGTTTTTTGACCTTTTTGAGGGCATACCACAGAGTCTTTCCCCTCAGCGAAGCAGAAATCCGCTTCACCAAGGAGGCGTACCGGTTTTTCCTCTTGCATTACGTGGTTAATTTGGGGCGCTATTTCTTTCACAGCATCTACGCAACCCGCTTGCTAAAGGAAACTTTTGAAATTCATCTCCCCCGACTGGAGGAGCATTTTGATACTGAGAAACTACTTCAAGCATGCAGCTCTATGACTTCCGCAGCATCGTAACCAAATACAAAGTTGTCTTTTTTGATGCCTATGGAGTACTAAAGAATCATGAAGGCATCATCCCTGGAACCAAGGAAACCTTTGACTTTCTAGACCGCCAAGGGATTTTGTACTACGTTTTGACCAATGATGCCTCTCGTGGCCCCATCAAACTTTCAGAGGGTTATAAAAAACGGGGCATTGACTGTCTGACCCCAGATAAGATCATTTCCTCGGGCATGTTGGCCAGAGAGTTTGTGCAGCACAAAGTCAATAAAGGTACCGTTGCCTATCTGGGCACACCGACCTCGGCACATTACATTAGAGCCATGGGCTTGGAAACCGTCTCTATTCGAGAGCTTGAGTTACGTAATGCCAATAGCATCAGCGCCTTGGTTCTACTAGATGACGAAGGATTCCAGTGGGAGACCGATTTGAACAAGGCCGTGAACTTGTTGCGATTGAGAAACATTCCCGTAGTAGTGGCCAATACCGACTTCGCTTACCCTGTTTCGCAGCATAAGGTCGCAATTGCCATTGGTGGCCTAGCAAATATGCTAGAAAAAATTTCTGGAAAGCGCTTCATGCGATTTGGTAAGCCAGATGCCGAGATATTTCATTTTGCTATGGACAAAGTGCAGCAAGACCGTCACACAGTAAGAGATGAAATCCTGATGGTGGGGGATACCCTTGTTACCGATATCCTTGGAGGAAATAAGTTTGGGATCGACACAGCCTTGACCCTTACTGGCAATACCCTTGCAAGTAGCGCCCAGCACTACATCGACATGCTGGGAATTGTTCCCACTTATGTGTGTACTTCCATTGCTTAAAGAAGTGACACCAGCACCTATCTATTTTTCCGATTGAGATCTTTGATCCATTCAAATATTGCCTATCAATATCCCAGGCAAAAAAAGGCCCCTACCCGGGGGTAGGAGCCTAGTGGAGATAAGAATAAGGATTTATTCCTGAATAAGTACCCGCTGGATAGAACGGGTGCTAGGAGTCGTCATCATCAAAATGTGTACTCCTTGGTTCATTTCGCTTAAGTTCAAGTCTAGTTGATGGCTACCTGGAGTCTGCTCCAAAGTAGTGCCCATCAGTTCACGTCCTTGTAAATCGAATAACTGCACCTGGACGGAACCCGCTTGATCCACCTGATAATCGACCGTCAAAAAGTCTTTTGCAGGGTTGGGATATGCCCTCATCACACTGTTGTCTATTGGCAGATCAGCTACGTTGGTAGCGACTGGCAGCAGGGTAGCGGTTCCGTCGGGCTGGACAAAAAGCAGACCGAAACTCAAGGCTCCTGTTGGCTCATCCTCTGGGCTAAGGAAGCCTGAGGCCAAGATCAAGCCAGCCCCTCCAGCGGAAGTGCTCAGGTCCGCATCAAAACTCACGAGGAGGTCAGAAGTGGCCGTCACAGGATTTGCTCCTACCCCTAATTCATAAGCAGCAGGCATCACTGGTACAAAGTCCGTAAACTTACCATAAGTCAAAGAGTCAATTAAAGCTGGAATACCCTCATTAACGGTTACGTCCACGGCGGGAGCATCGGTAGCTCCGTGGAATACTTTGAGGTCAAACATGCTGTTGTCGTCGGCCACTTCTCTGGCTTCGGAGACGAACAAATTAAAGAAGATGGCGTCACCGTTTGCTCCAGTACTGAATCCAGTAGTATCGAGAACCCCATTAGCAACGGCATAAAGGGTATCTCCATCCATGAGGGTTACACTGAAAGTATCAACAGCCTGATCGGTAATGCCAGTGCTGGTAGGCGCCGCGACAACGATGTCGATTTCATATCCGGTGGGAAGATTATTGAAAGCAGTTGCGCCTCTAAAAGGAACGTCGTCAAACTTTTCTACTCCACTTAATACATCAACATAAATGTCCACTGTGGCGGCAGCAGGATCTGCTGAGTTGTGGATTACCTGTACGCGGGCATTACCTACGGGAGTCAAAGCTATGGCTTGACCACCAGCAGGACCAACGGCAAATAGACCAAATCCAGGTCCGCCATTGTTGTCACCAGGCGTCACGAATCCAGAAGCAAAGACCGTCAAAGCTGCATCAGCAAAGCCGCTCAGGTCTACTACGAAAGGGAACAAAACGTTGCTGCCATCTTTGTTGGCGGTCACGTCAACTCGATATTCGGCGGCCGGAACGCCTAAGTAACCAGCAAAGTCTTTGTAAGCCGCACTGTCAACCACCAAACCTCCATTAGCTGCAATGCCTACAGATGGAGCATCGGTAGAGCCGTGGTGAACCAATAGATCTACTTCTCCAGCGGTAGCAGCAGTTTTTCGTGCGCCTGGGTAGGCCAACAGCGTGAAGCTAGAGTCGATACCGTCAGGGTTCGACGCAAAGCCAGCTCCTACTACTCCAGTGGCGACCACTACGTAGGATTCTCCGTCGTCAAAAGTCGCAGGAATAGTGGTAACAACTTGGTCAGTGATATCGGTACTCGTTTTGCCAGCAATTACGACGTCAAGAGGGTAACCTGCGGGAACGCCTAAGAATTCAGTAGCTTCGCGGAAAGCTACATCGTCAAGCTTTACTACCGTGGTGCTGATATCGATGTAGATGTCTACCGTGTCTGCTAATGGATCTGCAGAGTTATGGATAATCTGAGCCTCAGCAGAACCAACCGTTGGAAGAGGAAGAGCTGGACCACCATTGCGAGTCATGGCAAAGAGTCCAAACCCAGGTCCATTGTTGTTATTAGCTGGATTAAGGAAGCCTGAAGCGAACACAACGATGCCTTCTCCATCTAAGCCTAGGGCTGGCAAGTTGGCATAGTAGCTTGCTAATACGGTGCTGTTATCATCCCAGGGAGTTACTTGTAGCACGTACAAGTCGTTGGGCACAGTGGCGTAATCGCGAAACTCTTCATAAGCTAAATCATCGATTAGTGGACCGCCATTAGCTAAGACATCTACAGTGTCAGCATCAGTAACGCCATGAGCCACAGCAATATTTACACTTCCAGCGGCAGTGGTGGTATCATTTGTGGCTTCTACTCCAATGATATTAAAATCAATGTCGCTGTTGTTACCGGCCTCTACGCTGGCATCATAGCCAGTACTAGTCGGCAATATACCTGTGGCCATGATGACATAGGTTTCACCTGCAGTCAATGGAGGTAGTGGAATGTTGGTGGGTCCCAGCCCAAAATCTACTTGTATATTTGAAGATAGACTGATGGTGAGGAACTTGGTTCCCTCGCGGAATGCCAAATCGTCAACCGCGACATTGCCGTCTACCAAGACGTCTACGGGGTTCAATGCCATGTCGGGGGCATTGTGGATGATCTGGACAGTCACGGATTGTGCAAATGCTGTGCTAGATAAGAAGGCACATAACATTCCCACGACTAATGGTAAGAATAGTCGATTCATAGTGAATTGGTTTTGATAAAGAATAAAATAGCCCGGGCTCAAGCCTCTCAAGTCAGGTGCCTAAGGCACCGGGCCGAATGATGTAGTGAGAAACACACGAAAAGAACGAACCTAAAAACCAAGTCTTTATACTGGCATGATGTTGTGATTTAGTGCATCATGGATATGTAACATCGTAGCTTTACTGTTTTATAAAAGAGTGAGTAGTAATTTCATTTTGCTGCCTAATCTGGAGCCTATAAATTCCTGGTGACCAGCCCTGCAAATCAATTTGCTTGACCTCTCCCCCATTCAGGAAGTGTACAGTTTTTACTTTTCCCAATTGATCATATATCAAAGCAGTGGCAGCCTCCTCTGCTTGCCAAGCAACCCTAAGCTGATCTGTAGCTGGGACAGGATACAGATTTACAATGGGAGTTTGGGCTAAGTCAGGCCCAAGGCTTGTTGTCTCTTGGTTGGTGGAAACCGCGATCTCACTTCCTACTGGAGCAACACTTAAACTCTTCCCTTTTGAATCGATCAAGATGATGTTGGAAAGTTGAAGTGCTAACATTTCGATAGCTTCCTTCTTTCCAGAGATGTCATCGATCACCACCGTGATATCAACCATCAAGCCATAACCTTGTCGGTTAATTTGGTTCAGTCGGGTAAGCCCAACGTCAATCTGCTGATCTTGATAGAATACTCGATCTACAGCCGCAGCATCTGTCCCGAGGCTACCTAGCCAGTTGTTGCTGTAGTCTAGGCTGATAGATCCACTGTCTACCAAGGCCAAATCATACTTCAATGAAAAGGATAGACCATAAAGACCACTTACAGGATTGCTTGGCGTTCCCACCATCACTTTGATGTGCACCGTGTCCCCTGGGCTTACCACTCCATTGACAATGTCTAGGTAAAGGGGTACTCCTTGACTGGCATCCCAATTGGTTGAGTCTATGGTCTGTGGACCAGAGTAATTCTGAGACAAGGTTGAAATATCCCCCCACCCAACAGATCCATCTCCATCTGCATCACTGTGTACTTGGTCTGCCCCTCCCCAAGAAAGAATACCCCATGCTGGTGCGCCCTGGAATTCAAAATTTGAGTTTGCACTCGGCCTAACTGGACCCGTATCACCAAATCCCAAACCCATTACCAAAAGGTCAGAATTGTTGGCATTTCGGTCCCCATTAGCATCGCCAGGCAGGACACATTCTGGTAGAACCTCTATTCTAACGGTATCACTAGCAACGCTTCCAGTCTGGTCCTCTACCCTAACCCATATAAGGGTATCATTGGGCAAGGAAGAAATGGTCAAATCGCTGGCTTGGCTACCATCGCTCCATAGGTATGAAAGATTCCCTTGAGCACCGGTAACACTTGAGACCAGGGTAAGGGAGCTATCCTTGCAAATGTACTGGAGCTCGGCCCCTAGATCTACCGCTAGATTTTGGGCTAAAATTCGCCCTCCAAGGAGAAGAACTAAGACCAGAAGGTGGGTAAATATTCGCATGGTGTAGGATTTTGGTTTGGTTTCTCACAATCATCACGATCAATTAATCGACATTCTAGCTGATTTGTTCTCTTTAGATGCCAACGAAAAAACAATGTTCTGGACTGGGAGTTATACTCTCATAATTTATTAAGTACTGATTATCAATGCTTAATAAGTCACCCTATTTAGGATTTCTGGATAAAATGAAACCATAGCTATGAAAAATTCTCGCGTAATTCAGCACTTAAGGGAGCTTTCTCCTGGTGAATTGAGGCGATTTGAGGTCTTTGTAGCGTCTCCCTACTTTAACCAAAATCCCAAACTCATCAACCTGATTGATTGGCTGGTAAAGCTTGCTCCTGATTTTCACGAAGCCGGCCTGGACAAGCATCAACTACATAAGGTGTTGTTTGGGGAAGAGTTCCCTTTTCATGCTCAGGCAGTTCATGATCAGTGCTCTCAACTACTCCGTCTTTTAGAGCGATTTTTAGGCTATGAACATTTTGGTGAGGAAGAGCTCGCAACATTTAACCATCAGTTAGCTGCTTTTAGCCAAAGGCCCTTGCAGGAGCATGCTGGCCGCTTGGTAAAAAAGGTGCAGAAAAGCCAGGAGGAATTCCCGTATCGAAATGGCCATTATTACTATCATTGCTTTACGACCGAATTCATCAAGGACACCATTGCGGGCAAATCCAGTAATCGACAAATCAAAGGATCCCTCCCCCAGGCCGCATTAAACTTGGACACTTTTTACTTGGCCACTCGGCTACGGTTGGGTTGTGAGATGATCAATCGGAAAAATTTAAAGAATACAGAGTACCAAAATCATTTTACTGAGCACCTGCTACAAGCCATTGAACAAAGTGAAAACTCCTTGTTAGAGGTACCTGTAATCGCCATCTACTATCGAATTTTCCTGGCCCTAACCGAAGCTGATCAGCCCAAGCACTATCAGAAGTTGGTAAACCTTCTTTATGAGCATGATCACCTCTTTCCTAGAGATGAAGCTTATTCGATGTATGCTTATGCCCAGAATTATTGTATCCGAAGAATTAACCAAGGCGACGGGCAATATCTACAGGCGATTTTTGCCTTGTACCAGAGAATGCTTGAAAATGAATTGATTCTTGATCATGGACAGCTTGCCCATGAACACTATAAAAACATTACAACCGTTGGGCTTCGCACCCGGCAGTTCAAATGGGTTAAAAGCTTTTTAGATCAATACCGCAATCGGCTTCATCCAGATTATCGCTTAAATGCCTACAATTATAACCTAGCGGTATTCCATTATGAGCAGCAACAGTATCGCGAGGCCATGAAGCTCTTGAATTCTGTGAACTTTACCGACATATTTTATCATCTCAGCGCAAAATCCACCTTGCTAAAAATTTACTTTGAATTGGGAGATGGGGACAGCTTAAAGTATCAGATTCAGGCTTTTCGTGCACTGCTCAAGCGGAACCAACAAATTCCAAAATACCACGTTCAGACCCACCAAAACCTTCTAAAATGGATCAGTAGACTTTGGCAGGTGAAAAAGAAGCTCACTCGACCTTTTGACCTAGAGGAGCTACACCCCAAAGCCCTAAATGTTGTCAAGGAATTGAACCAAGCAAAAGGGACTGCGAATCTACGTTGGCTTAAGAAGAAGGCAGAGGAGTTAGTCAAACAAAGTAGTGGACAACCCGTCGACCAGGTTGTCCACTGATATCGTGATCTAGGAAAAGTCAAATCAAACGGCCTTGCCAAGCAAGTCTAAAATTTCACGTGCATCTTCCACAGACCTAACCTTGAAGCGTGCATCAGTCCGGTTCAGTCCTACCTTGATGGTGTAAGCTGAAGAGGGGAGAGCCCGGAAGGTATCCTCATCGGTATGATCATCCCCAATAGCAAAGGTGAATCCCCAATCTTCGCGCTTGAGCCATCGTGCTGCGGCCTTGCCTTTATCTATACCTGCATTCCTAATTTCTACCACCTTGTTGCCCTCCAGTACCTGGAGATTGTGGTTAGCGGTAAGATAAATCAACTCCTCACGGATCTCCCGGACACGATTGGCCCCTAGGTCATTATCAATCCGGCGGTAATGCCAAGCCAGGGTATAGTCCTTTTCTTCGATGAAGGAACCAGGGGTTCTTTCTACCAAATTTTCCAAAATAGGGCGAACCATAGGCTTCCAGGCGTCAATGACGTTTTCATTTAGGTTCCACTGCTTGCCATCCCAGAGCCAAACCCCATGTTCAGAAACGATTTCTATTCCTGTGTCCCCCAGCCATTGCCCCAAGGTATATCGATCGCGACCGCTGATGATGACTACGTGGGTACCCTCTTGGTTCATCAAATTGGCCAAGGTGGTGTAGAGACCTTCATCGGGTGAGGCCTCGTTAGGGTCATTTTTAAACCCTACAAGAGTTCCATCATAGTCTAGCAATAATAGCCTAGAGCTAGCTTGTTGATATTCTTGAATCATCCGCCCACGACTTTCGTCACTGAGCAATTTTGTCTGTCGATCTTCCTGGAATTTTTTCGTTTCCATTTGTTGTCGGATAAAGTTGTTGGCCCAATGTTTCACGTCGTAGCGTTGTAGCCGTACTTGCATCTCTGAGATGCGGGTTATTTTTTCCTGCTCAGGCATTTCTAAGGCACTGATTAGGGCAGCCTCGATGTCATTGGCGTCTTGGGGATTGATGGTAATGGCGCCTGGAAGGTCATTGGCTGCACCCGCCATCTCACTGATAATCAACACCCCCGTATTTGAATCTTGTTTACTGGCTATGAACTCTTTAGCTACCAAGTTCATCCCATCTCTCAGTGGCGTAATCAAAGCGATCTCTGCGGCTTGGTACATTGCACTAAGACTTGCAAAAGCAAAAGAACGATAATAGTAGCGAACAGGAATCCACTCGAAGGTTCCATATTGGGCATTGATACGCCCTACAAGTTCGTCAATCTCTTCTTTCAACTGTTGATATTGCTCTACCCCAGCCCTAGAAGGAACTACTACCATGATGAGGGTTACTTCACCTTGGTACTGTGGTTGATTGCGGAGGAATTGTTCATACGCTCGAATTCTCTCTGGAATTCCTTTTGAATAGTCCAAGCGGTCAATGGAAAGAATTAGGTGGGTTCTCTTTCCATATTCTTGAATGGAACGCACCTCGGCACTAGGGGTATCTTCCGCGGTAGGCTCGGAGAATTTTTGATAGTCAATGCCCATTGGGAAGACATCCACACTTACAGAACGGCCATTAATGGTGAGCTTCCCTAGGTTGTGCTCCTGCCCGATGATTCGATAGGTAGCACTCAGGAAGTGGCGCATATAGCCAAAAGTGTGGAATCCAATGAGGTCGGCACCTAGGATTCCCTTCAATATTTCACTCCGCCATGGCAGAGTTCGAAATATCTCATAAGACGGGAAAGGGATATGGAGAAAAAAGCCAATGGATAAGTCTGGAAAAAGCTCACGCAAAAGCCCTGGAACCAACATCAGCTGATAATCATGAACCCAGACCATATCTCCTGGCTTCACTTCCTTCGCGACAACCTTAGCAAATCGTTCATTTACCTTTCGATAAGACGCCCAATAATCATCATTGTAGTTGGTATACTGGGTGAAATAGTGGAAATGTGGCCAAATGGTCTTGTTGCTAAACCCTTCGTAGTAAAGCTCTAAATCTTCTTCAGATAGAAATACCGGCGCCATGCCATCCTTGAGAAATTGCTTTGAAATGGCTTCCTGTTCCCATTCGTCTTCTACCGCCTTTCCTGGCCAACCAATCCATATTTTATCAATCGACTCATCTAAAGAGCTGAGGCCAGTTGCTAGCCCTCCTGCACTTGGGTGATAGATCAATTCTCCCTCTTTTCGGTCAATGGTAATTGGGAGGCGATTGGAGACAATAATGATTCGTGCCATAGGTCGCAAGGTAATTTAAGATCGTCGAGTGATGCAAACGATTGAGTCCCCAAACTTGAAAAATCCGAATTAAGAAAACATTAATCCCGGGTAAACACTGCAAATTGTGATTGTGTCTAGAATGATTAGTTTTGACTTTCATTCCCTCGTACTGTCAATTGCTGATTGTTTATGAAAGTACATTTCATTGCCCTAGGTGGAAGCGTGATGCATAGCCTCGCCATTGCCCTCAAGCGGCAAGGTCATGAAGTAAGTGGTTCCGATGATAAAATATATGATCCGGCCTACAGCAGGTTACAAGCGGCACAATTGGTTCCGGATGAAGAAGGCTGGCACCCAGACCGGATCCATTCCGATCTGGATGCAATCATTCTAGGCATGCATGCCTTTGAAGACAATCCAGAGCTAAAAAGAGCACAGGAATTAGGGCTTTCTATCTACTCATTTCCTGAATTCATTTACCAGCAGTCTGCTCATAAACAGCGAATTGTGGTCGCAGGCAGCTATGGCAAAACCACCGTCACAGCCATGATCATGCATGTGCTCCGCGCCCATGGCAAAGATTTCGATTACTTAGTTGGGGCTCAGGTAGATGGATTTGACAACTCCGTTCGTCTAAGTGACAAGGCCCCTTTGATTGTACTTGAGGGGGACGAGTATCTCGCATCTAAACTAGATCCCAGGCCCAAATTCCTTCACTACCGTCCTCATATCACCGTGGTAACAGGGATCAGCTGGGATCATATCAATGTCTTTCCAACCGAAGATATTTATGAAGAGCAATTTTCGGCTCTACTAGAAAGTATTGAAAAGGCAGGAGACATTGTTTACAACGAAGGAGATGCACGACTGAGATCTCTGGTAGAAACTTACACAGATGCCAACTCTCAATACCGGCATCCTTATCAGACTCCTAAGTACAAAGTGAAGGAGGGGGCTTTTGAGATTCGCTTGGCAGGTGAGCGCTCCCCCGTCCCGATCATTGGTCGCCACAACATGGCTAACTTGGCTGCAGCCTGGCAAGTCTGCCGGCTATTAAGCGTGACCATCGAAGAGTTTATCTCCTACATACAAACATTTAAAGGCGCTTCCATTCGCCTAGAAACCATTCGTGAAAGCGAAGAGCTGATCCTAATCCGAGATTATGCCCATGCCCCAGCGAAGGTGCGCGCCAGCGTAAATGCGGTTAGAGAAAGTAGGCCAACCCACAACCTGGTAGCCTGTGTAGAGCTCCATACCTTTAGTAGCCTGAACGAGGAGTTTCTTCCTTTATACAAGCAGACTCTTAAAGGAGCGGATTACAGAATCGTTTTTGTGGATCCACGTGCCCTAGAAAGAAAGCGAATGCCTCCCATTACTCGTGAGCAATTGGTTAAAGCATTTGGAGATCAACAGTTGATCTATGTCACCACCCCAGAGGAGTTAAAGCAGCAAATTGAGCAAGCTCGCTCAAAGAAGGATGTAGTGCTTATGATGTCCTCAGGAAACTTTGGAGGCTTCGATTTAGGAGACATCAACTAGCTTATCGGCTACTCCCATGGTTTAATGTAAATAGCTCCGTCTTCAAGACGGAGCTATTGCATATATAAAAATCAGAGCATCAATCACCGTATGGCTATACTGTGATTGCCTCCAAGTAACGGGCATTCAAGGGTTTGTTTAAGTATTTCTTGACATATTTGCTGCTGGCAGCCCGGTCAATGTCTTTGGGACTGATGGAACTAGAAAGCATAATTATCTTACACTTGTCTAGCACGGTTTCTGAAAATTTTTCAAAATCCTCCAAGAACTGGAACCCATCCATGATTGGCATATTGATGTCTAGAAACACAATCTCTGGCAGTTCTGAACCATTAGATTCGTTCTGTTTCAAATAGTCTAATGCATCTTGCCCGGTCTGAAAAACCATAACCTGGTCTGCAAAGCTGTTGGCTTCAATGATCTTCTCATTGATAATGTTATCAATTTCATTGTCGTCCACCAACATGACACTTTTATAGGTAGCCATAATTTTCTTCTAAGTGATGAGAGTCTTTTTGTTGAGTTGGGGGTTTCCTTTGGGCTAAAATTGAAAAAACCCCAGACATCTCAAACTATTCGGCCCTTCCAATTTTTTCCGGTCTCAAAGTCAGATGTAAGGTTTTCTCAAGCAAAGAGGATTTTTTTATAATAAGAATCTGGTAATTTCTGAATTATAAGGAGTTATTCCCATCTCTAAGTATTTGATAATCAATATATCAAGCTCTTATCCAGAAACACAGCAGGTATCTAAGTGACAAAACTAAGCCCTCGGTCCAATTTGGCCGAGGGCTTAGTTTTGAGATCAAATTGTGCCAAGGCTTATAGAGCCTTAGAACGGCAAATCATCGTCTTCTGCATTAGAAACGTCTATGGCATCGGATGGAGGAGTAGGTGCAGAAAAGGTGGGATTCACTCCTGCGGGATTGGTCTGAGGGGGAACCTCAGCAGCCACGGGCTGAATGCGCCAAGCATCCATACTCATGAAGTACTTCACTTCGCCTTGAGGACTTGTCCATTCGCGCCCCCTTAGGTTAAACTCAACTTGCAGCTCTTGCCCTTCTTGGAATGGCTCGATCATGTCTACCTTATCCTGAATAAGTTGGAAAGGAAGATATTGAGGGTACATAGGGTTATCAACGTATTCTATAACGAATTCACGCTTTCTAAAAGTTTCCTTGATTTGCTGGGTGTCAAACTTCTTATGGAGTTTGCCTTTAATAGAAAAGTTCATGACAAATGCCTAAATAATTTCTGGAATAATGAGTGTAAAAATAGGGGAATTACCCGGAATCTCCTTGTTGACCTTGAATTTCTAGTTTTTAGGTTCGAAAGGCCTTATTTCATCTTCTATTAGCTGCTGAACTTGTAGCTCTGCCTTGTCTAGATAGGTCCTTGCTGCCTTCACAATCTCCTGTCCTTCTTTGAAAAGAGTTAGTTGCTCATCAAAATCACCTACTCCTTTTTGCATCTGCTCTAACAGATGACGCAGTCGGCTCAACTGTTCTTCGAGTGAATATTCATCGTTAGATGTTTCCATAATTTATTTTATCAGTCTACGGTAGAATTGATTCTTCCAGAAAAGAGAACGGTTTCTAGGGAATCCCCAGTTTGGATCGTTTCCGGGTCATTGACTATACGTCCTTGATGCAAGGTGATGGAGTATCCCCTCGCTAGTAGAGCACTGCGATCATGGCTCTCAAGTTGGGAGGCTAATAAAGCGAGTTCATGCTGTTTCTTTTGAAGGAATTGTCTCATTGCCTGCTGTCCCCGATAGCTGTAGTCATCCAAAATCTGGCGCTTAAAGTCGATGAAATATTGAAGTTGCTGATACAATTGGCGCTCGTATTGTTGCAGAGTCTGTGCTACTGTACCTAAATTGGGTACGGCCATTTCCGCAGCGGCTGTCGGGGTAGATGCCCTACGGTCCACCACAAAATCCGCAATGGTAAAGTCGCTTTCATGGCCTATACCTGAAATAACTGGCAACTTCGAGGCGGCAATTGCCCTTGCCACGGATTCCTCATTGAAATTCCACAAATCTTCCAATGACCCACCTCCCCTTGCCAAAAGGATCAGGTCAGCGTCTAGAAGATTAGCCTTCCTTAAATTTTGAACGATAGACGAGGCTCCTCCTTGGCCCTGTACTATGGTAGGTAGAATTGTGACTTTTCCTCGGTTATATCTCCTGCGAATAGTTTGAAGGATATCTCTAATTGCTGCCCCTGTAGGGGAAGTGATGACGATGATGTGCTCTGGTAGTTCAGGAGGTGACTTCTTTCTTTCAGGTGAAAAAAGCCCTTCTTTCTCAAGCTGATTTTTAAGCTCTACAAAGCGCTGATAGAGATCTCCTAAGCCTTGCTTGCGGATGCTTTTAACCATTAGCTGGTAATTGCCACGAGGGGCATATACGGATATGCCTCCTTTTGCGATCACTTGATCACCCACCTGCATTTTCGGCGCATATTGGGCATACCCTTTGAACATTACGCAGCTTAGCTGGGATTGACCATCTTTTAGGGTAAAATACACGTGACCAGACCGATGGTAGGTAAGGTTGGAAACTTCTCCTGCGACTTGAGCTTGACTTAAAATAGCATCTGACTCTAGCAAATGTTTCAAGTAACCAGTTAGTTCTGAAACACTATACACTTCTGTTGCTTGAGGCATAATTCTATTTTTATACGCAAAAATCTAAATTTATTGGCAATTATCCAAGTCTCCATCTAAACACAGATACATCTTTTGTTTCCCAGCGGGTTTCCTTAACATTGAACCCATCAATCAACCTTTGAGCGCTTAAGTCATGCCAGAAATTAAAAATTATGCGATTCGAATCCATGGTGGTCCAACGGGATCAGGCATGTTGATCCGAGCTCAAATCCATCTATTTGATGACTCAAACAAGATGGTCGGGGCCGTGGATTTTTACGACCAAGGAGCCGCCTTGCCTAAAGATCGAAATGAAGAAATCATGCGGATGGCCCTTCCCGCCGAACAATTACATACGGTAGTCGATATGTTAAGAAATGAAGGTCCCATATTCCTTGAATGGCAGAGTACACTTGCCAACGCTTACTTGGGGACCTCTCAGGAACCGGTAGGAGAGGGTGAATGGGGCTATCACTCCTGAGGAACTCACCCTACCGTACTTCTTACTCATGATTGAATCAGTCAGGAATTCGATGAAGGACCTTATTTTCCCCAAAAATTTCATCGCAGGAAACTGGATTGAACAGGGAACAGGACAAATTCTTCAAGTCAGAGACAAATTTCATCAGACCCTATTAGCCGAGGTTCCGATGGCCACGCAAAGCCAAATGGAAGAGGCAATAGTAGCGGCAGATAAGGCTTTTGAAACTATGAGGACTTGGTCGGCTGAAAAGCGGTTTGACCAGTTGCAGCTATTGGTTAAAGGCCTAGAAGAGCATCAAGAAGGTTTTGCTCAGCTAATTACAGCAGAAGCCGGAAAACCCATTGAGTATGCACGCGGGGAAATTAGAAGGTGCCTTATCACCTTGAGGAGATCTGCCGAAGAAGTCCTTCGATTTGGCGGGGAGGCAGTTCCCATTGACTTTGCCGCGGGCAGAGGGCGAACCGCTCTTACGCATCGATTTCCCATTGGTCCTATCGCGGCCATTTCCCCATTTAATTTCCCTTTAAATCTAGCCCTCCATAAAATTGCTCCTGCCTTAGCTGTCGGGAACTCAGTAGTGATCAAGCCTTCTCCTTACACCCCCCTTACCCTTTTAGCCTTTGCCAAACTGATCGAAGAGGCGGGTTTTCCAGATGGAGCGGTAAACGTGGTCACCTGTGATATTCCCGTAGCGGAGATGATGGTACGTGATCCAAGATTAAAGATGCTATCTTTTACTGGAAGCCCTAAGGTTGGTTGGCATTTAAAGGATATTGCAGGTCGCAAGAAAGTAACCTTAGAACTTGGTGGCAATGCTGCAGTTATTGTAGATGAGTCTGCTAGCTTGGAGCAAACCGCAAAGTTAGTAGCTCAGGGGGCATATTTATATGCTGGACAAGTATGTATATCTACGCAGCGGATATACGTACTCGAATCAATTTTTGATCAGTTCACCCCCCTCTTGATTGAGGAGATAAAGGGTCTTCTTACAGGAGATCCAGGGCAAGAGAATGTAACGGTAGGCCCAGTGATTGATGAGAACCATCTCCTCCGCATCGACCAATGGGTCGGCGCCGCTATTAGCCAAGGAGCCAAGCTTCTTTGCGGGGGAGAAATATTAGATGCCGAGCATCGGTTGTACGCCCCTACCCTACTCACCAATACCCATCGGGATATGAAGGTGGTAAGTGAAGAAGTATTTGGGCCAGTAGCTATCCTGGAATCGATTCCAACTTTTGCAGCAGCTATTAGAGCTACCAATGACTCACAATATGGCCTTCAGGCAGGCGTATTCACCAACCACTTTGACCACATGAAACAAGCTCACCAAGACCTTGAAGTAGGGGGAGTCATGATCAACATGGTGCCGGGTTTCCGGGTAGACAGCATGCCTTATGGTGGAGTAAAAGCATCGGGACTGGGAAGGGAAGGCATCCGATATGCCATGGAAGACATGACCGAACCTAGATTACTGGTTTATTAGTTAACCGTTTAATTTTACAGGTTTAGGCCATAAGTTTGCGTCATGAAAAAAGTCCTTTTTCTGGATCGTGACGGAACGCTTATTTTGGAGCCACCGGTAGATTATCAAGTTGATAGTCTAGAAAAGCTATCCTATTACCCCGGCGTATTCACCCAATTAAGCAGACTTCATTCCCTGACAGATTTTGAATGGGTAATGGTAACCAATCAGGATGGTCTTGGCACCGAGAGTTTTCCAGAGGAAACCTTTTGGCCTGCCCATGAAAAGATGCTGGAAGCGTTTAAAGGTGAGGGGATAAGCTTCAAGGAGGTAATCATAGATCGTACCTTTAAGCGGGAAAACAAGCCTACCCGAAAGCCTGGTACCGCCCTCCTAAGTCACTACATGCAAGGGAATTATGACCTAGCCAATAGCATTGTGATTGGAGACCGGCCCAGTGACATTCAGTTGGCAAAGAATTTAGGGGCAAAAGGCATCATGCTCGGCAAGAGTACTGACCTGCAGGACGATGATGTGGACTGGGCCTTACTAGAGACTACATTACTAAAAAAAGCTAGCTCTTGGGAAGAGGTAGTTGACACGATCCTCTCCTTCAACTCACCAGCTAGGACCAGTCAGGTGAGGCGACAAACAAAAGAGACCGAGATCGACATCACCCTTAATCTGGATGGTTCAGGTAAAGGAGTGAGAAAAACGGGTGTCGGATTTCTGGACCATATGCTGGACCAATTAGCTAAACACGGACGTATCAATCTGGATGTTCAGGTAAAGGGCGATTTACATATAGATGAACACCACAGCATCGAAGATACTGGACTGGCATTGGGGCAGGCATTTAAGCAAGCCATGGGTGACAAGCGAGGCATTGAGCGATATGGCTGTTTTAATTTGGTCATGGATGAAGCTCGGGCAGAAGTAGCTTTGGACTTTAGTGGGCGTCCTTGGCTGGTCTTTGAGGCTGATTGGTCTCGGGAGAAAGTTGGTGATTTCCCTATTGAAATGGTCTCACACTTTTTCAAATCATTCTGTGATGAATCTGGCTGCAACTTGCATATTACCCTAAAAGGCCAAAACGCCCATCACATGATTGAAGCAGCCTTCAAGGGGTTTGCCAAAGCCATGAGATTGGCCCTAAGCCGCGTACCAGGCGATGATAGCCTTCCTACAACCAAAGGATTGCTTTGATCCTTTGCCATCGATTGCTTGATTTCCCAAAACCAGCAAAGCGAAAGGGGTTGAAGTTTTAT
>CAZFPQ010000061.1:0-28347 GCA_964521065.1 uncultured Bacteroidia bacterium
GCCAACCCAGAGATCGCCCAAGCTCAAAAAGCCTATCTCAAAGACCAATTTGAATTTTTCGGCCTCAAAACACCCCAGCGACGAGTCATCCAGAAGCCCTTTTTGGTTAAGAAATATTTGCCTCCCAAGTCAGAATTGGAGTCGTTGGTAAAGCTCCTATGGAGCAAACCCGAGCGGGAGTTTCATTACTTCGCCCAAGAATTGGGGGAACGATACGCCAAGGAATTTGACCAAAGAGACTTAGAGCTATTCGAATTCATGATCACCCATCAATCCTGGTGGGATACGGTAGACATCATCGCAACCAAATTGGTGGGAGTTTATTTTAAGAAATATCCAGAGGAAATAGCGCCTACGGTGGATCGATGGATTGCTTCCCAAAACATCTGGCTACAGCGTACCGCCCTGCTCTTCCAATTGCACTACAAGCAGGAACTCGATCAGCTCCTACTCTCTACCACCATCCAAGCCCTGCTAGGTTCCAAAGAATTTTTCATCAACAAAGCCATCGGCTGGGCATTGAGGCAATACAGTCGGACGAATCCAGACTGGGTCAGAGAATTCGTTCGGCGTACTCCGCTAGAGCCTTTGAGCCGTCGGGAGGCTTTGCGACTGATTGATTCTTGAATGAGGTTTTGATTAAGAACTTAAAGGCCATAATTCAACTTATCATGACTGAAGAGCAAGCCAAATCGCTCATCCAATTGATGGGGGAAAAGGGATTCAATTTGAGTATGGATTATCTACCGATGAAGTAGCAAAGGTTGAAAAGAGGTTTGATCTCCACTTTCCCCCAGACCTAAAACTTTTCTTACAATCCGCCTTGCCCATCTCTGAGGGATTCATCGATTGGCGATCAGGACTAAACTCCGTAAGGCAAGCGGCCCAAATCAAGGCTCGAATTAAATGGCCACTGGAAGGGATGCTATTTGACCTACGAGAAAATAATTTTTGGGTCCCTAGTTGGGGGGAGAAACCAGACACGTATATGGAACGAGAGCAGATTGCTCGGGTAAAGTATGTGACCTATCCGAAATTGATCCCCATTTTCTCCCACCGCTACCTTCCTAGTCGCCCTAGCCTAATAGGAAATCCCGTCCTGTCAGTCTACCAAATGGACATTGTCTTATATGGCTATGATTTACCTAGCTACTTAGCGAATGAATTCCATTTGAAACTACCAGACGGATTGGATATACTTGATCAGCCCAAAAGAGAAATTGAGTTTTGGGGTGATTGGATCAGTTGAGTTTCCAGCCTTAATGGGCTCGGAAGGCAGCATCGCCTAATCAGTAGAACCATCAAGATGGATATCAACATCAAAGAAAAATTCGAAGAGGTATTGGTCAGAAAAGACCCAGCACTGGTCTGGGACTTCCTTGCTCTGGACTTTGGTTCCGTTTCAGAGGGGCAAGAACTGAAATACAAGATGGACCTACTGGCCCAGCCTTGGCATCAGGCCCATGAAGAAATTGTCTCTAACTTCCAATGGAAGGCCAATCCCCTCACGATAGAAAGCTTGTACCAATTAGCCCTCAATGCTGAGATTGAACGCATGGAATACCGGCCTATCGCCAGGAAATGCACCTGGGCCTTGGCAGATATCGGGACCCAAGAGGCAAAAGCAAAACTCGAAGCCCTTGCCAATCTAGAAGAAGAGAGGGTCCGAGGTTTTGCCAGAAAAAGGTTGGCCAACTGGGAAGCCGAAAATCACAGAAAGGGCTTAAAAATTTGGAGTAAATCCCAAGGCGGAGTGCTGATGAAGCTAGACACCTACGACCACATCAAACCAGTCATCCACCGTCAAGCAACCCGCATCGTTACCGCTCATCAGACCAAGGACGCCCTCATCGTTTACCAAGCCTTTAATCGGGAGATTGCGGAATATGCCGTTCAACACCAGCAATTTGGCGGAAGCAGCTACAGCTTCAATCGGATGAGTTGGATCAAGCCCAACTTCCTCTGGATGATGTATCGCAGTGGCTGGGCCCAAAAAGAAAATCAAGAAAGGATTCTCGCCATCTCCATCTCGAAATCCTTTTTTTTGTCCCTCTTGAAAGAAGGCGAGATGACCTCCTTCATTCAATCGCACTATACCTATGAGCAGGAATGGAAAACACAGCTCAGAGGCAGCGGAGTTCGCATTCAGTGGGATCCACACCATTCCCCATCTGGACAGAAGCTCAATCCCAAAGCCATACAGATAGGGATAAAGGGAAGATGGCTCAAAGAGTTTGGGACCAAGCAAATCATCCAGATTGAGGACATCACGGAGTTTGTCCAAAAACAAAGATTCTCTCTCAATAAGGAAAACCTAGGAAAGCTTCAGCTCCCCATCGAAACGGAATTTCAGATACACCAGACAGAAATTATCGATAAATTGAAGATTAGCATGGCATAAGCGTCAAACGACACCCCTTTCAAGATGGCCTACACCGACAACCTATCCCGCCTGCCTCGTCTCACCGCCATCTTACTCAAGCTACAAGCCCAAAGCGCCGTCTCGGTCCTACGCCTAGCTGAGCACTTTGGGGTGAGCAAGCGCACCATTTACCGCGACTTGGCGGCTTTGGAACAAGCGGGGGTACCCATTGTATCGATAGAAGGAAAGGGCTATGGCCTGATGGAGGGCTATCGCTTGCCTCCGATCAGCTTTACGGAAGAGGAAGCCAATGCACTAATCTTTGGAGAGCAATTGATCGCCAAAACCAAAGATTCCTCTCTGATCCAAGCCTTCAATCAGGCTACCGACAAGATCAAATCCGTGCTTCGGCATAGCGAGAAGGAAAAAGCAGACTTCCTGGCCAGCCGTACCATCATCGGCAAAAATTGGCAAGAGGAGCGAAGCAGCAGCTATTTATCCGACATCCAAAAGGCCCTGACCAATTTCCAGGTCCTAGAAATTGACTATCAAAAGTCCGAAAACCATCAGCCCAGTCATAGAAAAGTAGAACCCTTTGCCATTTACCACAACAGCTCGGAGGAATGGGTATTGATCGCTTGGTGTCGATTGAGGGAGGATTTTCGAAACTTTCGCGTGGATCGAATTCAGCATTTAGTCTGCCTCGCCGAAACCTTCGCCCCTCATCAATTGACCCTAGAAGAATACGTAGAGATCCAGCGAAAAAAACATTTCAATGAGCCTGTGACAAAGGGCTGACACGGGGAGGGTTTACTTTGCGGAAAATCGCTGAAAAGTAATCTCTAATAAGTCACAGAAAATGCCGCACTCCACCAATTACTACAACACCTTCATCGAGATCGCCGAAGATAGCACCGCTACCCAAGGCGAAATGCCCCCCATCAAAGGTGAAAAAAGAACCGTCGCCAATTTGCAGTTCGACATGCTTTACGAGCATCCTTATCGGTACACTTCTGATGAGGTTCTGTTTGGGGTTTATGCTCAGCGCAAAGGATTCACCCCAAACGAAATGGACGAAGAGCGAGAACGATACTTCTCCAAGGGCCAACCCTGCTTTCGCGCTTCCCCCCTGACCAAATCTTATGGCTGGGGAATTCATAGCAACCAAGCAGGGAAAATCGCCCTCTATGGGGTAGAGACCGACGAATATCAGCGCTTACTCACCGATCCTTCTGTAAAAAAAGTGAAGGCGATGCGGAGTCGGCGGAAGTGAAAACGGGTCATGGCACCTTTGCCATAGAAATTCCCGTTACCATTATAAAAGCAGCACATGTCAAGAAACATTCTCGTTCTAATAATTGTCCGCAGCTACCTCCCAGGAGCTATAGCCCAAGAAGCTTCCCCCAATTTCATTAGTGGAAGCATCCTCCAAGATTCTCTTCAAATTCCTCCTAAAACGAGTCAGATTTACTTAAAGGGGCTTCCCGTCCGGGGAATACAAGCCTTGGAAATCAATGAAGAGGGAAAATTTGAACGACCAGGATTCGATTCTGTAGGTTACCAAATCATCGTTGTCTCTACACATTGGGATCTAGACTTGGGAGGAAGGCAAAATTCACTTATCCGTGAACTAGGGTTTATGCCTTCTCAGGCTCACGATAGCACCATCTTTATCCCCACGGAACAACGAATTGGTCCAGAAATGGCACACCGAGACATCCAAAGAGGGTCTCCCAAACTGCTGTTTAACAGTGGGATAGCAGGAACAGTTCATTTATGCCATCAGGAAGACCAATCGGACAAAACCATAGTCACCTACGGTTGTGATCAGGTGTACGAGGAGAAATATGGGGTTACCTATGTAGATTTTGGCTGTGTACCTCCTCCTATAGAATGGATAAATGCATATAATGAAGCCGTCTTCAAGCACCTCGACGAGCTATTTGGTCCAGTTTGGAGGGAGGAAATTGTAAGGGATAAATTTTAGCCTAGGAACTCCTCCTGTTGTAATAGCCAAGTGTAAGGCCATCTTTGAACTCTATGGGAGGAAGTTGATCAAATAGACGAAAGACCATGGACTTTCAAGATTGGAAAAATCGATTGGGCCAGCTTGGGCATATCTCCCCCGTTGAACTGGGGATGACGCAACAAGGCCTACTCCAACTATTTGGAGAACCAGATGATTGGGGCTCATATAACCGTAAGCAAAAGGCATCTCAAATCGTGAAGTACCAGGATATCGAGTTTCACTTTGACCTCGTTCGAGGGGAGTTGCTTCTTTGGTTGATCTACTCTGATGACCCATTAGGGGTGGTAAAGATTTGCATCCAAAATGTGGCCTAACCAAACAGTTCAATTCCTCTGTATTTACACGCTTAAAAATAGATATCAAACCTTTCCAGTTAAGCACAACATGGGATCTTCTGCGAGAATCGTCACCCAAATCCCCTTAAATGAACTTTGGACCCCTAGTCAGGTACTAGAGACAAATCGAATCCGACTGATTAGAAAGAATGATTTGATAGGTATCCTCAGACAAACTCCGGTTGAGTTTGTAGTAGCCAACATCGGGTATAGCCTAAACTGGGTTCCCATAGATCAATGTTATCCCTTTTGGAAATCCAGCATCCGGGATCATGTAGTTAGTGACTTAGATAAATTTCGGGTAGAAGCTTTTCCAGACAAGTTGGCCTATATAGCCAGCAAATGGACTAGCTGTAGCAATGTCCCCATCATCTTATTGGAAGCTCATCATTAATCATCAACATCATCCATCATTGGGTATCAGATGCAGTATGCTAGAGACCTCGTGCCATATTTATTCATTTTCGGCTATGGAAAAAGAAATGACCCGAGTAGAATTTGTCAGATTTTTGAGAGAGTTTAGGAAAGACCTCCTTGAGAATCGCTCCGAATGGAAAAACGCCACTCTTGCAAACTTCCTAGAAGCAATGATTACCTACACAGAGGATGTCCAAGGCTATTATGACAACATGGCCCTCCAGATAGATGCCAATGAGCCCACCTGGGAAAATTTTAGCGTGATTCTCAGGGGAGCGGCGGTGTATGAATAAGGGGAGGCTTTCATGGACAGAAGATGGGTTGCACCATCGATTCACTTCATACAATCAATATTACCCCCATGACCCGCATCCCACTAAGCAAACCCAAAATCCTCCTCGCCACCCTGGGATCTATGCTATTTGTAGTCGCTGGGATATGGATGTTGATCGCAGGGGAATTTTGGATGGACCTCGAAACCCTCTTTCGCAAACTGCTTGGCTTAGTTTCCATCGTCTTTTTTGGCCTGATGGGAGTTTACAGCTTAATGAAACTGTTTGACTCCAAGCCCGGACTCGTGATCGGCCCATCCGGAATTACGGATAATTCGAGGGCCTTGCATGAGTTGATCATCCGTTGGGAAGACATCCAGGAGGTAGAAACGTATAAAGTCAACCGAAATCGCTTCGTTTTGATATTTGTCCGAAACCCCTACTACTACATTGACCAAGCTATGGGGATCAGAAAATATGGGATGCGAATGAACCAAAAGTTCTATGGCACTCCCTTAAGCATCTCATCTACGCTCCTGAAGTACCGCTTCGATGATTTGGAGACGTCCATCAAGAAAGGCTTACGCCAATACGGTACTTCTCGTAACAGAGATTAGCCTCAATCTCTCAATTGAAATTCCTTGAGTATAAGCAGAGAAAACGCTCGGGGCCATTGATACACATAGCTTGTCATTGGCAGTCCCCATGTCCCAGCTCTTGATATTTCCTTGAAATGACCCTCACCGAACTCCACCAAGCAGACTGTCTCCTCATCAGCCACGCCTTTCAGGACCAAGGCTGGCACAAACCCAGCTCTCAATACGAACATTATCTCCACTTACAACAAACTGGAAAGCGAGACATCATCGTCGCCCGTATCTCAGGTGAGTTTGCTGGTTATTTGACCATCAGTTGGGAATCTGGCTATGCGCCTTTTCAAGCGGGTGGCATCCCCGAAGTGGTAGACTTCAACGTACTGAAGAAGTTCCAGCGCCGCGGCATCGGCACAGCGTTGATGGATGAGGCGGAAAAGCGCATCCATCGGGTGTCCGACTACGCCGGAATCGGCGTAGGGGTCACTGCAGATTATGGCCCTGCTCATATCCTGTACATCAAGAGGAACTACGTTCCCGACGGGCGAGGGCTAACCCAGGATGGCTCACCTGTGCAATACGGAGGCCAGATTGAAATCAATGATGGGGTGGTCCTTTACATGGTCAAGGCGCTGGGTTCTGACTAGGTGGCGGGTATCTGCCCATGCCCCCCGTGAGATTTCGCTTCGCTCATCGAAATGACTCAAGATTTTGTTCGCGCAGCCAGGGCCACATCTTGCCACGCCCTTGAGCCATTCCGACCAAAGGGAGGAATCTCGCCAGGTCTACTCTTCATTGGAACACTCAGCCCAGGATACTCCTGCGTTACTGCACTCCCCAATCAATCGGCTCTTTACCCAGCGACGTCAAATACTCATTGGCTTGTGAAAAGTGGCGGCAGCCATTGAATCCCCGCGCCAAAGGCGAAGGATGAGGAGCCTTCAGCACCTTGTGCCGACTTTGATCAATGATGGCACCCTTTTCTTGGGCATACTTTCCCCAGAGCAAAAACACCAAGCCTTCCTTGTCTCGATTGAGCACATTGATGACCGCACTGGTAAACTGTTCCCAGCCTTTGCCGCGGTGAGAACCGGCCTGACTGGCCCGCACCGTCAGGATAGAGTTGAGCATGAGTACTCCCTGATCGGCCCAGTGGCTTAGGTCTCCGTGGGCAGGAATAGGCAGGCCAAGGTCCGCGTTGATTTCCTTGTAGATGTTGCGCAAAGAGGGCGGAATTCGCACCCCACGTGGAACCGAGAAAGAGAGTCCCATGGCCTGCCCTGGACCGTGATAGGGATCTTGCCCAATGATGACGGCTTTTACCCTGTCAAATGAAGTCCGGTCAAAGGCGTGAAAGATCAGCTTTCCAGGCGGAAAAATGCGCTGTGATTCGGCCTTTTCGGCTCGGAGAAAGTCTTTCAACCGCTGAAAGTAGGGCTTTTCCCACTCGTTACTGAGGGCGGCTTTCCAGCCAGCTTCGATTTGAACAGAGGACATAGAGGAGATGTTGAGAGTTTGAGACGTTGGGAGTTTGAGATGTTGGGAGAATGGGAGAATGGGAGAATGGGAGAATGGGAGAATGGGAGATCTAAATCACGGAATCAGCAATGCGATTCTAATTTTTATTTTTTCTCAGCACGATAAAGGCCAGCAAGGCAATGGAAAATAAACCCAGCCCTCCCAGCGTCCAGTACATGGGTACGGTCAGGGGCGAGGCTTGGGGGGGCTTTGAGTTACCCAGAAAGGCTAAGTCGGCTTCAGCCTCAACCAATAGCTTGCTGCCTTGGCAGAGGCTGGTTTTCGGCGTAAAAATTCGACGTACGTACACCAAGTACTCCTGCCCCAACTCAAAGGCTACTCCACAATCCTTTTCAAATGGGGTATTGACGATGTAAAAACGGTCGGTTGGCTTCTTCCAACCTTCTTTGACTTCGAAGGAATACTTCATCCCGCCCGAAATCCAATTGCTATTGACCTGAATACAGGTACCCACAAAAATATGGGTGGCACTGTCATATGCCGCCGCCGGAGCCAATGGCTCGCAGTCACAGGCCCATAGTCTAGCACCACTACCTAGCATCAGGACCAGAAATAGTCGGAAACAAATCTTCATGAGAGCATAACCCCGAGGGGCCTTAGTTGTTGTCAAGGCCCAAAACTACGGAATCCCTTCATGCATTCAGTCACTCGCAGGATTTTCCCACAGATTCAAAGATCCTTGACAAGTTTGACAGAAGTATTCTCGTACATCCGGGCAGTCGAGAGCTTGAAATCCTATTCCACATTCATGGGCAAAGAGCTGACACCAATCCTTGGTGCTCAGCAACTGACGGGCATCCATGAGGTTGGTGCAGTTGCTCCCTGTATAGATGTCATCAGGGTGGAGATAGGTAAGTTGGAAATAAAAGCTAACCACCTCCTCGTTCACCTCTTTCTCTCCTTTCCAGTAGCCTGCCATCAGAGGATCTAAGAGGGTCAGGCTGAGATCCGCTCGCTCCCCGGCTACCATGAGCTGAGCCAAATCAAAGGCCCGCGCCTCGCTGAGAGTCGAATCTTTGAAATATTCATACACCCTTTCAGCAGAGCCTCGCAAGATTCGCTTTTCCCGCTGGGTATAGCTGCGACCTTGGGCGGAGAAATAACGAACGGTCTGTAAGTGGTAGGCTATTTCGAGGCGTTTCAAGTTAGCCATCGGCACGAGTGCTTCCGTGGTGGGTTGACGCAAGAAATCAATCAAAGCGAATAGACTGTCTTGCCCGATCATGGGATCGGGCCGCTTGCCTTCTCCCATTTCATTGATGATGAAGGCTACCTGATTATAACGCCAAATCAGGTTTAGAGGCTCTAACCTAGACAAGCTGTCTAAACGTTGGTAGAAGAGCGTTTTGTCTAATTCTGAAATGGTTGGCTTCTCATCATCTGGGGCTCCTCGATCTGGCTGCAGCCAGAAATGCCGCATATACCATTGATTCAAGGCCATCATCCCAAAGGGGGCATCGACGGGAATCTTGCCTTTTTCAGCTACCCAAGCGCGGCTATAGTTCTGCCGAAAGTAGTCATAGATCAGTCTTTGTATGCCTTCGGCCCGCTTTACCTCTCCATAATCAATTTGCCCTGGGCCAATGTAAGCAGCATCCAAGGCTTCTTGGAAAGATTTCAGGTTGGCTTGTACCTTATCAAAATCACTGCGACGTTTGGTGGTCACTACCTCTACCAAGGCTACACGCTGCTCGGCCAACCAAGGCTCCATCTTTTTTCGAAAACTGGGGTTCCGAGCTAGGGTATCTTCCCACCCTGCATCGTCGCGCTTCGGCTTTCGGGGGGCATAGATCTTCTCCAATTGCTCATAAAACAGATCCCAACGGGTCTCGGTCCTCACCTGTACTGGCACCCGACTTTGGCTAGGCAGGTGAGGAGCCAGGCCACGCTGAATGTTCTTTCCTCGCTCGCATTGAAGGCAGTCGTTGATTTTGTTGCCCCCCTCGACCGAGGCATAGGCATAGATGTTGACCCGCTTTACTTCTTCCCCCTTTTCTTCCAAAAACTTGATGGTGCTGTCCAATCGACCATAGCGAATCTCCGAAGAGGCCACCTCAAAAGGCACACGAAACAAGTGACTCTCTTCAAAATCGCCAGGGGGCAGAGGTGAGGAGGGAAATTTACGGCTGAGTTGAAGGGGAATCTGTTTCCCAAAATCATCTGGACACAAGTTGCTGGTATGTCGCACCCGACACCATTTGCGCTTTTGAAGGTAGATCAAGTTGAGGGCATAGGGTCCAGTACGTCCTTTAGGAAGTTCCCCAAGGTAAACGTAACCCATCTCATCCGCTCCACTAGACTTCCGTAGCTGCTTCAGTTCTTTTTTCAGTTCAGCTAGCCGGGATCTTTTTTGCTTAGGAGGGAGGGTTCTGCTTTCATCTCTACGCAAGGCCTTGATTTCTTGCTTTTTTCGATAAATGG
The DNA here is from genome assembly GCA_964521065.1 of uncultured Bacteroidia bacterium. Lineage (GTDB taxonomy): Bacteria > Bacteroidota > Bacteroidia > J057 > J057 > CAYVAP01. Next base: position 9,969 of record CAZFPQ010000061.1, read on the forward strand.
CCTGACTCCGCTTGATGCGCCAAGGACGAAGGAGTTTGTAGCGATAAACTGGCTTGGCAATGGTTCCATTGGCTACGGAGCTGCCATTACGCCGACTCAGTCGCTCATCAAAGTCGCTGACCCCACAGCGGTAATCTTCATAATACACCACTTCTAGGGCCACCCCATCTCGCCATTTGTCAAAGGTGCGATTGAGGTATCCGAAAGCATTGGTATGTAAGAAAACTTCACCAGCGCTGTTGGTATAAAAATCGAGCTCCTGCTCTTCGCTCATGGCTTTGAAGCAGTCTTCACACAATTCGGCCTGGAACTGGGCATCAGGCTTTCGAATTTTCCAATAAGGAGCTTTGGCACATCCACCCAACATCAGGGTAACCCAGACCCATAGCATCAGCGGTACGCCAAAAGCCCGCCCGGAAGGGGTTGACAAAAAGGTAGCTTGCATGTGATCAATAATGACAGGAGAAAGAGGTTATTCTGCTGCCAATTTATTGATTTTTTACGCAATTCGAGGCCAAATACTTAGAACATTCGAAAATATGGATTCAAATAGGATGTCGGCCGCTTGAGCATGACCGACATCCTTAGTTTTCTGGATGTTGTTCGTCCTCAGACGGACAACATCCAGGAACAACATCCCCTCTACCACTGATAACTCACTTGCATCAGCACCGTCCTCGCCCGGGGATAAGCCCAGGCATCCAACCCTTGAAGATTCGTGGAGTTTTGCCCCATCGAATTCACCCAAGGATCATAGCCTTGATATGGACTCAGCACCCACAGATTTTCTCCTACCAAGCTAAGTTTCATATTGGGTAAAAAGTCAGGACGGTATGCCAGGCTTATCTGTTGGAGACGCAAGAAACTCGCGTCTTCAAGCAGTTGATCATGGATGCCATTAGGTATTCGCTCCATGGGAGTCCTAGCCTCAACTCCCGCCAGCGAGCGAATGACCCCTTGACTGCTAACCAAATTTTCCTGACGAGCAAGATTCAGGACTTGATGGCCTCCGGCAGCCTGCCAGATCCAACTAAGGGTCCAACTTTCATATTTTAGAAGACTGGTCCAAGCCCCATACCAGCGAGGCAAGGATCGACCGATTAGGCCCTGATCTGCCTCGTTCAATTGCCCATCGCCATTCTTGTCTACCAAGGCATAACCCCCATTAGAGGTTTCTTGGGTAGCATATCCCCACAAGCCTGCCCAAGGCTGCTCCGCACCTAGGTTTTGAACAAGGCCGAGAGGTTCATTCTCATCAAGTGACTGTAGGTAAGGATTCACCTCTGAGCGGAGGATTCGCCCCTGGTTCAGCATGGTCAGATTAATGCGTTGCTCTAGGTAGAATTTATGCCAAGTTTTCACGGCACGAACAGCTATCCCTCCCCCCCATTGGGTCAGGTCTAGGGTTTGGGAGGCGCTAAGGGTAGGCAAGTCCAAGGTCTGACGTTGGAAACCTTCGAGCTCTAGGGTCAAGCTGCGATTGAAAAAGTGTAGGGAGGTCAACCCATAGGCATGCCTAAACCGGGTCCAGGGAAAGTCTCCCATGGGGGTGTTGAGCATGGAGTAGGGATGTAATCCCTGCTGTCCCCAGCCTCCTTGTAGGGTCCAACCATCCCAATGGCTGGGCTGCCATTTGAGGCTAAACTGAGGTTGCCACACCGCCCTGCGCTGTCCGTCTCGGTTGATCCACTGGTAATTGAGCGCTGCACTCGCCCAAACCCGTCTTTGATATTGGTAGTTGAGCTGACCATGCAGATGGCTGGCTCGCCAGCTCACGCTGATGGGCTCTTTTCCAGTCTCCCTCCGCTCGAAATTTTGCTGCATAAATCGCGAGGAAAGTCTGGTCTTGATTTTATGGGAGTTCCATTCCTGATCCCTCTGCAGGGTATGCTGGTGAAAGCCTTGCCACACTTGATAATCTCGTTCTCCTTGGGTGGCGTAACTCGGGCTCTCACTAAGTAACAAGCCATCTGCTCCGACCTGGCTGCTCCACTCCAACTGCCAAGGCAAGGAGTACTTCATTCTAAGTGATGGACTGAGGCGACTCTGATTTTGAGTAGCTCTAAAGCTAGCCAAAGAGTTTTCGGGTGCATACATACGAGGCAATCCCGGTGCATGGAGCAGGAACAAGTCATCCTGAGAACTCAGGCGAGCGGGAATGGCTTGTTGCAGATGCCTCAAGCTGTTGAGGCTGTCCAAGTTGTCCGCATTGAGCATGCCTAAGTTCCGATATGATCCCAGTATCCTAAGGGAGAGGTTCAACCTGGACCGATTGTATTGAGCTTGCCCCCATACCCGAACTTGCTGAGAACCGGACTCTTCTACTAATCCTGGCTGGCCCTGATAGCTCGCCCCAGCGGACCAACGCAGGTGAGAGCTTCCTTTCTGATAGTGGAATCGATAGCGATGAAACCAGCGAGGTCTAATCAATTCCGATTGCCAATCAACCGAATCCTGCCAATTCAGGTTTTCCCACCAGCGCTGGTCATTGACCTGTCCAGCGTAGTCAAAGTAAGCTTGATGAGACATCAGATCCAGAGGCCTGGCCAAGGTTTGCACCCCCGTCGCGGCGTCGAAGTAAAACTTACTGGAACCAGTTTGAGGGCTTTTGGTGGTGAGGCTGATCACGCCTTGGGCGGCTCCATAGCCCAAGCCTGGTTGAGGTGAGCGGAGAACCGAAATGGACTGAATCTGACTGGGGTCGATGAAATCGAGCAAATCTGCTTGGGTACGGCCATTGGTTTCTAAGCCCCACCCTGTACTCTGGCTTAGGATGGGTTGTCCGTCCACCAAGATCAAGGGCTGCCCCCCATAATAGCCCCCCGAGATCCCCTGTATGGATATAGATTCGGAAGCCCCAGGCGCTCCTGAGGTGGGAGTGGTCCAGACGCCAGCTAAGCCCGACAGCCAAGTAGGCCAATTGTTAAGTGAATAAGCAAGCTCATCTGCGTCAACCGTAGAAGCGACCCCACTGATCAAGTGAGATTTCTGCTCCCCATAGCCGACCACCACCACTTCGTCAAAAGACATCTGTCCATTGCTATAACTGTATCCCGCGCTGGTGGTAGATACGCCATTCATAGCACCTTGCAAAGCTGAAATATTTGGAGTGGCTGCTCCAGAGACCGCTTGATTGCTCACCCCTTGTGGCAAGGGCAGAGGTGTGGGGACCGTCTCGTTCTCAATGCCAGGATTGCGCGAATTCTGATCAACGGCCACAAAGGAGGTATAATTGGTGAGTAGGTTGTACTGCAAGCCTAACTCGATTGCTTCCTCTTTGCGTTTCGCCTCACCCATGGGGTAAAGCCGGTAATCCTGAACCTGACGCAGGCGTTCCCTGGCCCAAAGGTAGCGCAGGGCGCGGTAGCGGTCATCGGGTTTTTGGCCTTCAAGAGAGATGACCTGTTCAAAATCACCCACCGCATTTTCCCCTTTTAAAACTAACTCTCCATCTAATTTCCCTCTGTATTTGCCAAAGATGGAGATGGGACTAGAACGGTAAAGGTTAGGATATATCTGTGGCTCTACGTCGTAGACCTCCATTTCTCCAAAGTCCACTTCAATGTTGACTAGTACGGGGGATTCAATTTGTTGCCGGAAAGCTTTGGCCGCTCTTTTGGCCCCAACTGGCTTTGTCAACACCACCGGTTCGCCTCCACCTGCACGGGCCATGCCTTCGATGATCAAGCGATTGACCGAAGAACCTATGCCAAAGGCAAAGAAATTCATCTCATCCCGTTTTGAACGGATCAGATCCATGGCTTGGTCATCCACCGTTACGTAGCCATCGGTACAGATGACAAAGGTGCGCGCAAAGCCCTCTGTACCTGGCAAGTCTAAGGCCCGCTGCAAAGCGGACATCAGTTCCGTTCCTCCCCCACCTCCTGATCGATCGACGAAGGAGAGTCCTCGCAAGATGTTTGCAGGAGTAACCGGCAACGACTCTTTTGCAAGCATGTTGCTACTCCCGGCAAACTGTAGTATGTTGAAGCGATCTTGTTGATTCAGATCTGTTAACAGGTCACGCATCAGGGCTTTAGAGACCATCATGGGAAACCCACTCATAGAACCACTTACATCCATGATGAAGACATACTCCCGAGGTGCGAGGTCCTCCTTATCGACTACCACCCGAGTGGGGGGCTGAATATTCAGCAAGAAAAATTTCTCCCCTTTCTCCCGATAGGTCATCAAACCCGCTTCTATCTCTGGTCCCCTAAGCTCGTACTCTAAAATGATGTCGCGGTTCCCCGCAAAACCTTTCCGGGGATCAATTTTAAACTGCGCCCGCCCCAAGGAATCGGTCTCAATCAGCAGATCGTGACTTTTGCTGCGGAGACCAGATACCGGCCCTCCACCAGCAATCTGTCCTTTCATGTCAAAGGTGAAAGTAGCTCCCTCCCCCTTAGGATGATAGGGTTGATGGGCATAGCTGGGGGAGCTACTCTGGCTGGCTATCGGGCCGTCTGTTTCACTGGGACTCACGTACCTGGGCCCTACTACCGTGGGAAACACAAACTCATATACACCCGATTCAGACTCGATGAACTCGGTATAGCTCAGCTTTACCACCACGGAGTCCCCAGGCAGGATGTTGGCCACGTTCATTTGAAAAACATTGGCGCGATGTTGCTCTAACAGAGAGGCGGTCTTTCCCGCCTCCTTGGCCTTTTCATAAATCTTCTGGGCTTGAGCCTTTTCCTTGATTTTTGCTTCGATGATTCGCTCACCTACTTGCATGGTCATGCCATAGACGGCGGCGCGGGTAGAAGCGGGGAAGACATAAATCGCCTCCAAGGGCTTCTGCCCCGTGTTTTGATAGACCTGGGTAAGGGTTACGTCGGCAATTTCGGCAGTGATGTTGACCTCGGCCTCGGTGTGGCGCAGCGGCAAGGCCTGCTCATTGGAGTCGGCTCCACTTACGTAAAAATAAGGCGAAGCGGTCTGATCGGCTTGGGCGAATACGGCAAGGGGCAGGGCCAATAGGCCCAACAAGAGTAGCAGTTTGTTCATGGCAGACAGTTGATTTGACAGAAATGGTTGTGCTTATATCCCTACAACGGGGCATCTGCTAGGGTGGTGGCTAGGCGACATTTAGAGCCCCACAGATTATGTCATCCAAGCAGATAGGCGTTGCACATTAAATTTTTTATTTGGCTTGTCTATCTTCTAGCAAGTGGAGATTTTGGGTCGTATTCTTCCCAACAAAAGCTTTTCATATGCAAGCGAACCATGTAACCCGATCCTTTTTTTTATTTCTGATCGTCCTCTTTTTTGCCGCCAGCCCCAAAGAGCTGCGCGCCACCTCAACCCTCCCTAGTAGCAGCCGAAATAGCTATGAGCCCAAATTAGCCCATGACTTTGACCTTCGAACTGCCTGGGTAGAAGGGGAGTCTGACTATGGAGTAGGAGAAAAGCTCCACATCGACTTTGAGTTGTCCGACGTACTGGCCGTCACCCATATTGAGGTTTACAATGGATACGCCAAGAATGAGCGAATTTGGCAGTCCAACTCGCGGGTCAAAAAAATGGCCCTCTATGCAAACGACCAGCTACTGGGGCACCTTTTGCTGGAAGACACCTATTATCAACAACGCTTTGAGATCGGTAGTTTGAATGGGGACGAAGAGGGTAAGTTGACTTTCTCATTCGAGATTCTAGAAATCTACCCAGGAAGTAAATACGCCGACGTCGCGATTTCTGAAATCAATTTTGACGGAACGGGGGACCATTGAGCAGAGTCCGTTTACGCCCCTCCACAGCTAGGAGGTGAACCCAAACTCCTTGGCTTTCTTGGTTAGCTCGGCGAGGTTTTTGACCTCCAGCTTCTTCATGAGGGAAAAACGATGGGCCTCCACCGTGCGGATGCTGACTTCGATGTGTTCGGCGATTTCCTTGTTGGTCATGCCATCTAAGACCAGGGCCAAAATCTGAGTCTGCCTCTTGGAGAGCTTGATGCGAGGATTTTCAGGCTTAGGAGCTTCTTTTACCGGTGCCGTCCCAGTGACGTTTTCTAAATACTTTTGGACGATGATGGTAGAGATATCAGCCGAAAAGTATTTTTCGCCGCCGTCAATGGTGTGAATGGCTTTCACGAATTCTTCGCGAGTCGTATCCTTCAACAAATAGCCATGCGCACCCGACTCCACCGACTGCAATACGTATTCTTCGGAATCGTGCATGGATAGGACCAGGGCCTTCACATCTGGAGATTCCTTGCTCAGGCGGGCCACCGTCTGAATGCCATTCAGGCCAGGCATGCGAATGTCCACGATAAGGATATCTGGTTGCAGGTTTGCCGCCAGCTCCAATGCCTCCGTCCCATCAGAAGCCTCCGCAATCACACTGATATGTTCAGATTCTTCGAGCAAGGCCTTGATTCCATCTCTAACCAAGGAGTGATCATCAGCAAGAATAACGTTTATCATAGTAGCGTCTATCAACGAGGAAGTAGTTCGACACAAAGTACTTAGGTATACCTAGCCAAACAAATTACGTACTCTAGGGGACCATATTCCGCCCCCACTTTCCCTGTGCTATTCATCGCTCGTCAAAGGCAAGTTGATCGTAATACGCGTTCCTTGGTTCATTTGAGATCGGATAAATATGCGGCCATTGATGTAGTGGATGCGCTCCTTCATGAAAGCCAATCCCATGTTGGTGCCATCCTCGGAGCTTTCAATTACGGGGACTTCCTGGATTTCAAAGCCCACTCCATCATCCTCGACCACAAAGCTGAGCAGATTTTCACTATGAGCCAAAGTCACCAAAATATAAGAGGCCTGGGCATATTTAATCGCGTTGTTCACCGCCTCCTGAATCACTCGATAGAGATTGGTTTCGACTACTGCGGGGAGTCGCCCCAGGTAATTGGTTTTATTTTCAAAGAGAATGTTTTCAGCGGTGAGTTTTTTGAGCTCTACACTCAGCTTTGCCAAAGCCGTAGAAATTCCGTAGTCACTTAGCTCGGGAGGAGTCAAGTTGAAGGTCGCAATCCTCACCCCTTTGATGAGTTTGGCCGACAGAAACTTGAGGTCCTTGATCTTTTCCTCGGTCTTCTCAAGGGAATGTCCACGGGCATTGAGGGATTCCAAATTAAACTTCAGGGCAGTCAACATCTGGCCGATTCCATCGTGGATATCCCGAGCAATGCGCTTGCGCTCATTCTCTTGGGCTTCGATGACTTGCAAAGACCTGACTTTTTGAAGGCGAATTTCTTCTTCAAACTTATCCTGGTTCAGCTTCTGCAGCTGGGCCTCCGTTTGCTTTCGAGCGGTGATGTCGTTGCACAAGATCAAATAGTCCTGTTCTACCCCACTCCGATTCACGGGCACAATGGATAGCTCCAGCCAAGCAATCCGACCATTCTTGGTGGTAATGGTCACTTCTCCATTCCACATACGGGATTTTGGCGTGCGGATCAGAGCCCCTATGTATTGTTGTTCTCCCTCTTTGCTGGAAAGAATCTCGGCAAACTGCCCCGTAGGCTTTTGCTCAGTATAGTCAAGGAACTTGGCCAGTTTGTCACTGATGTATACCAGGGTGCCGTCCAGGGTCGTACTGGCAAAGAGAGATGCTTGGTCCAGCGCATAATTCAAGGCCCTCAATTCAAGGATAGATTGCTCTTTGGCCTTGTACAGTTGAGCCATCTCCTCATTGTTTTTCAGGGCTAAGGCTTCAGCCCTGAGCAGGTTTTGGACCGTATTGCGAACATAGTTGGCCGTAGGACGAAAGATAAAAATCAGTTCCAGCAACAGGGTTCCCAAAGCAAAAGCCAGGAGAAAGTATTCTACCCGCCTTAGGTAGAGGACCTTGTTTTTGGCTTCGGCATCATACTGAAAGACCAGCTCATCCATTTTTTTCAAGAAGGCCCCTTCATGCTCCAATACAATTGTTTTAGCTTGCTCTAAGCTATCTTGCTGAAGTCCGTTTGTAGCTGGCAGGTTGCGCAAAATCTGCTCTGAAGCTTCTACCATCGCTTTTAGATGGGGCTCTATTTCTGCAAACATCTGGCTTACTTCCTGGCTGTTGCCTCCAGGCAAGTCTAAGTCAGGATCGCCATTTTTTAGGCCCTCGTGAGAACGCACCCACAGCGCCAGGGTCTGCGACAATCTATCTGCCAAGGCTTCTTGCTCTGGTATAGGTTGGAGGGAAGCCAACTGCAACACATTCTTGGTCAGTTTTTGGCTTAGCATGCGCTGACGCCCAGCGACATTGACGATGCGAGAGTCATTCAACTGCTTATCCAAATGCCCCTGGATCAGGCCATGGCTAATTAGCAGGACCACGGCGATGGCCGTAAGAGCCAAGAGGTACCAGTTGCTAAGGCGCTTGAAGACAAATACACTTTGGTTTGCCATAAGTTAGCTGAGCTTGGAGGGAGAGTTAGGCAAGATAGCGCTTCCAGGTCATTCTGTCTATTCATCCTCCATCAAGACAAAGCCTTGGTGAGTATGGCTGTCAGGGGTGGCGGGAAAGGCAATCTTTGGGCGTAAGCTTGGCCCTCCGCAGACATCTTCCTCCACGTTTTCTGCAAAATATTGATCAACTTCTCTTCATCGTGCTTGGCCGCAAAGGGCTCAAAGTAAAACTGCAAGAAGACCAAGCAAGCGACGTCCTCCAAGGTCTGGGTTTCAGGGTCCTTATTGAGTGATTTTTTACTTAGCAGGGCCTTGACCCGGTTGACCACATCTTGTTCATACCCAATCTCCTTCAGGATTTCACCTGCTTTTTCTCCATGAAACACTTTTAAGCGATTTCGCCAAGCGTGATAGCCCTTTCTATCCATGGGATAGTCCGAACGTGGAATCTGCCACCGGCACAGGTGCTGGCTGCGCGTAGCCAGTTGCAGGACTTCGGATTGTTCCGGGAAGAATTGGTTGAGACTGCCCGTCATTCTCCGCCCGTACAACAACTCCGCGGGCCACTTTACCCCCGCAAAGAGAACCGTATTAGGATCTTGCCGATTGGCATGATCAAAGGCCTTGAAAGCCAAAGCCAACTTGGGTGAATAGGGATGTGCCATGGTTATTTCTGCTGGTTTTAAGGATTGCGCAGGCCAATATAGACAAAGCCCTCCTCTATTTTCACGGGGAATACAGCAATGGCCTCTTCACTTCCTTGCAAATTCTCTCCTGTTTCCAAGGAAAAGGTCCGCTTGTGCAGGGGACAGGACACCTTGGGTGTTCCGGCTTCATCCCCCAACAAACCTCGAGACAGGACCATCTCAAGTTTGTGGGGACAGAGATTCTGGGTGGCGTACCAAGCATTTTTTCGGGCAAAGTGAAATACAGCGATCTGCATATCTGCGTACTTGACACAGGCTCCACCATCTATAGGAAAGGCGTCTACCGGAGCCGTTTTAAACCAAAAATCTACTTCGCTCACGCCAACTGACTGGTACTTTTGTAGGGCTGATTCCATAGTTCGATGAGGATAAATAAAGACGTTAAGAGTGAGGGATTACGGTGGGGAATAGCAAAAGATAGAGACCTACGCTACCAGCGGCTAGGCATTTTTTGATCGCGAAGAGGAATGAACTCGATGTTGTCGTCAGTCTCATCAGAATTGACAAAGTGTCGGAAACGAGCACGCAGTTGAGGGTTCTCAACTACTTCTTTCCATTCGCATTGGTAGGTGTCAATCAAGAGCGCCATTTCCGCCTCTAGTTCATCGGCGATGCCCAAGCGATCCTCGACCACCACTTGCTTGAGATAGCTTATACCGCCTTCAAGCTTTTCCAACCAGGCTGCCGTCCGAGCCAAGGGAGCAGCGGTTTTGAAATAAAACATCAAGTAGCGGTCGATGTATTTGATACAGGTCTCTTTGTCGATTCCTTCGGCCAATAGCAATGCGTGCTTGGGTTTGGCTCCCCCATTGCCTGCTACGTATAGATTCCACCCTGCCTCGGTCGCAATCACCCCAAAATCTTTGCAACGGGCTTCCGCACACTCACGGATGCAGCCCGAAACTCCTCCCTTGAGTTTATGGGGAGAGCGCAAGCCTTTGTAGCGGTTTTCCAACTCTACGGCAAAACTCACTGACTCATCCATGCCATAGCGGCACCAAGTGGACCCCACGCAACTCTTGACCGCCCGGAGGGCTTTGCCATAGGCATGTCCACTTTCGAATCCTGCTTCAATCAGCTCTTCCCAAATCTCTGGTAGTTGATCAATGCGCGCCCCAAACATGTCGATGCGCTGGGCGCCGGTGATTTTGGTATACAGATTATACTTCTTAGCTACTTGTCCAATCACAACCAGTTTCTCTGGTGTAATCTCGCCCCCCGGAATGCGAGGTACCACCGAGTAGGTTCCGTTGCGTTGAATATTAGCTAAAAAGCGATCATTGGTGTCTTGGATGGTCTCCTGAACCGAGGCGGTTTCATTGTAAATCCCCGCAAAAATGGAAGCCAAGGCAGGTTTACAAATCTCGCAGCCATCGCCCTCGCCGATTTCGTCAAGGGCCTCGTTGTACGAGCGGATTCCCTTGACCTTGATGAGGTCATATACTTCTCTTCGAGAATAGGGAAAATGGGTGCAGATGCTGGGCTTGACCGTTTTACCTAGAGACTTTAGTGTTTCATTGATTAGGTCTAGCACCATGGGCTTACAGCCTCCACAGCCGGTAGTTGCTTTGTTGTATTTGGCGATGCCCTTGACATCTTGGCAGGCGCCTGAGGTGAGCGCATCACAAATACTTCCTTTGCTCACGTTTTCACAGGAACAAATCACGGCCTCATCTGGCAAATCCATCACCGATCCGCCGACGGTCTCTCCGCCCCTAGCCCCCAGGATCAAATCCTCCGGATTAGGAGGCAAGGCCAAGCCGTTTTTGTAGATTTGCAGCAACATGTTGTAATCGTCGGCGTCGCCGACCAAGATCCCACCTAGTAAGCGCTGCCCATCGGCAGAGAGGTTGATCCGCTTATACACGCCTTTGTTTTTGTCCTCAAAGGCAATCTGTTTGGTTCCTTCCCCTTCTATGAGGGCATTTCCAAAACTGGCTACGTCTACACCAATCAGCTTTAGCTTAGCAGACATATCCACCTCACTTGGCATGGCGCGATCCTGGCCCAGCATGTGGGCAAGGGCTACTTCTGCCATTTCGTAGCCCGGAGCTACCAGGCCATAGATTTTTTCTTGATACAGAGCCGCTTCTCCGATGACGTAGATGGACGGATCACTGCTCTGCATGTACTCATTGACTACAATTCCCCCTCGCGGTCCCACCGCCAGATCTGCTTTGCGTGCCAATTCGTCCCGAGGGCGAATGCCTGCAGAAATCACCAACATGTCCAGGGCTAGTTCCCCCTCATCCTTGAACTGAAGGGCCTCGATGGCTTCACCACCTGAGATAGCTGTAGACATCTTTCCGAGGTGAACCTGGATTCCTAGGGACTCAATGGTGGACCTGAGCAAGCCTGCCCCGGCATCATCCAATTGCCTCGGCATCAACCGAGGTGCCAACTCGATTACGTGGGGATCAAGGCCCATGTCCATCACTGCTTTGGCTGCTTCTAGCCCCAATAGCCCTCCGCCGAGTACCCCCGCTTGGAGTTTTCCCTCCTGCTTGATTTGCATGCCATAACTCATGATGCCATTCAAGTCTTCAATCGTGCGGTATACGAAGACCCCCTTCTTGTCTATTCCGGGGATAGGCGGTACAAAAGGCGCTGAACCCGTAGCTAAAATCAAGAGATCATAGGCATACCTATTCCCCTGATGGGTAGCAATCAGGCGTTGGCTGCGATCGATCTCTGTGACCAGCTCACCGGTGTGGAGACTGATTCCATGCTCTCCATACCAAGCAAGTGGAGCAAGACTGAGCTCTTCTGCGCTTTTTCCGCCAAAATATTCGCTTAGATGAACGCGGTCATACGCGGGATAAGGCTCAGCTCCTATCACACGTACATGATAGCGGTCTTCCAAACCCTGAGCGACCAACTTTTCGCAAAACTTATAGCCGACCATTCCATTACCAATGACGATGACCTTCTTCATGATTACTTATGTATTACGCAGTAATTCTTAGATAAAGCGGGCTTCCCCGTGAGCAATGATACAAAAATTACGTATAATTACGTATATTTTTAAGTATTTTATCCATATTGCAGTCATAAAGGCTCCGTAAACCACTTCTCACTACCTAATCATAAGCTATGATGCCTTCTCCTAGTCTGCGAAATGACCGAACCCTCATCTCCTTGGTAGGAGCTGGTCCTGGCGATCCTGAATTGATCACGGTCAAAGGCTTAAAAGCCATCCAGTCTGCGCAAGTAATCTTATATGATTCGCTGGTTAATCCAGACTTGCTGGCAGAGGCCCCCCCCCATGCAGAGCTGATCTATGTAGGTAAACGAGCTGGCAGTCACCGCTTTCCTCAGGAACAGATCAATCAGATGCTGGTAGACTTTGCCTTGGCCAAAGGGCACGTAGTCAGGCTGAAGGGGGGAGATCCTTTTGTGTTTGGACGAGGATTTGAAGAGATGACTTATGCAGGTACTCGAGGAGTGCGGGTACAGGTGATCCCCGGTATCTCTAGCTGCATAGCTGTAGCTGGCTTACAAGGAGTCCCCATTACCTGTCGAGGCATCAACGAAAGTTTTTGGGTAGTCACGGGTACCACTCGATCCGGTACAATTTCTGAGGACCTGCATCTTGCCGCGCAGTCTTCTGCTTCTATCGCCATCTTAATGGGCATTCGCAAACTCCCCCAAATAGCTGAGATGTTCCAATCACTTGGCAAAGCAGAACTTCCCTGTATGGTGGTACAAGATGGCTCTGGAAAAGAAGAACGCTGGGTGCTGGGAACTATGAAGAACATTGCAGATTTGGCACGGGAACAACAAATTGGCTCTCCAGGCATCATTCTGGCCGGAGAGGTCGTAAAGCTACATTCAGCCTGGTCCAAGCAATTGCCTCATTCACAAGAACAACATCCGGATGAATTCAACTCCCTCTCAAAATCCATTGTACCCCATTTTTCTAAAACTGCATGAACTACGCTTACTGATCGTTGGCGCGGGGGAAGTGGGGTATGAAAAACTCTTTTTCATCTTGAAAAATAGCCCCCAGGCCAACATTACCATGGTGGCGACTTGGGTCAATCCAGACATTCATGAACTGCTAGCCAAGGGGAACTTCAAGGTCCAGATCATCGAGAAATCCTTTGAACCCTCCGATATTGAGGGACATGACCTAGTGATTGCAGCCACCAATTTTCGAGAGTTGAACCAGGAAATTCGTCAAGCCGCTAAGCAGCAAGACAAACTCGTCAATGTAGCAGATACGCCTGACCTGTGTGACTTTTATTTGGGTTCCATCGTTACCCGAGGCCCTCTCAAGGTCGCGATTTCCACCAATGGACAATCCCCAACTTTTGCCAAGCGCTTCCGACAATTGCTAGAGTCCATTCTCCCCGAAGAAGTCGAGGACCTGATACAAAACCTCAAACTATATCGAGATCAGTTAGAGGGAGACTTCGAAGCCAAGGTAAAGCAGTTGAACGAGGTAACGGCGGGCTTACTGGATGCTCCTGATGAAGAAGTCAAGGAATAGCTTTATCAATTAGAGCGAGGATTATCGGCTTCCATTTAGGAACACTCAAAAAATAAGTTATGCCGCTACGCTTAGTTCCTTCGACTTCGCCCCCCGCTTCGCGGGATCTTCGCTCAGGACAGGCTTTTGCCCCATCTATTCGTCAGAAAACCTACATCTGCCCAGCTAGTTCAGTTGGGCTTCTAATTTTCATTATCTATATTTGACTTAGTGTAAAAGTAACACTAAGCCAAATTTGTGAAAAAATCACTCAACCAATCACGCAAAGCAGAAAGCATAAACAATGCGACAAGCGACTATATTTCAGTCGACTGCGTGGTATTTGGCTATGACGACCATGAGCTGAACGTACTACTTGTTGAGCGTACACTAAGCTCCGAAAACTTCGAGCCAGACTGGACTTTGACCGGAAATCATGCCTTTGTAGATGAGCCCATAGAGGCCGCGGCCAGTAGGGTTTTGTATGAGCTTACTGGATTCTCTGATATCTATTTAGAGCAGTTCAAAACCTTCGCGGATCCAGATCGCCTGCGCGCGCCTAAAGATCAACTTTGGCTCAGTAGTACGGGCCGAGATCCAGGCCTCAGGGTGGTATCCATTGGTTTTTTTGCTCTTTTGGCGACCAAGGATGTCCCCCTCAAGTGGATGGGCCGCAAGGTATGCTGGATTCCGGTCAAAGAAGTAGGTCAACTGGCCTTTGACCACAACTATATCCTCGAAGCAGGGCTCAAGGCGCTGCGCCAAAAAATGAAGCAAGAGCCCATTGGCTTTGAGTTGCTGCCTCCCAAGTTCACCTTGACTCAGCTCCAAACCCTGTACGAACAAATCTTCGATACCCAATTTGACAAGCGGAATTTTCGCAAGAAAGTCAGCCGCATGAAATATGTCATTCCCCTGGATGAAAAGCAGAAAGGGGTTCCCCATAAACCCGCCCAGCTCTACCTATTTAGCCGCGAAGTGTACGAAAAAACGCGGCGGGAGCTATTTGATTTCCACGTTTAGTCGCCTTCGCCCCCAACTACTCTACTCCCACTGAACACCCCGATATGCAGAACTCTCACCCCAATCGCCTGAGTTTTTTGGAAAAAGCCGGCTATGCCCTAGGCGATGGAGCGGCTAATATTGCCTGGCGAGGTGTGGCCACCTTCCTTTTTATTTTTTATACCGATGTATATGGCCTGTCTCCTGCCTCCGTGGGGTTGCTGATGCTGGTAGCGCGCTCCAGTGATGGCATCAGCGATGTCTTGATGGGCATCGTGGGGGATCGCACAGAGACGCGATGGGGAAAATTCCGCCCCTGGATTCTTTGGACGGCCATCCCGCTAGCCGCCACGTTGTCTCTGCTATTTACCAGCCCAGAGCTTAGTCCGACAGGTAAACTGGCGTATGCCTACACGACTTACATCATTTTCACCTTGCTCTACACCGCCAACAATATCCCTTACGGAGCTTTGATGGCGGTCATGACTGGCGATGACCAAGAGCGCACCAGCTTGGGATCTTTTCGAATGGTGGGGGCATTTGCCGGAGGAATGTTGGTCCAAGGTGCCTTGCTCTTCTTGGTAGCTTACTTCGGGGACATTAAGCCAGATATCCAAGTTGTGCCACTCGAAGACGGCCAATACCAAGTCGTTGTTTCTTCACCTAATTCTGTAGAAAACGCGCAAATCTCTACTGAGGACGGAATCGCCACCTTTACTTGGATGGAGGATGCTCAAACAGAGTCAAGTCAAGCTAGCCAGCTGAGTTTTTCACTAGAAGCACATACAAGCTACACCCTCTTGGTGACCGGTGACCCAGGCCTGAGGGCCGAAGACATCTCTTTGATTGACCAGCAACAGGGCTATAGCAAGTCCATTTATTTGCTTTCTGTTTTCCTGGCCTTGTTCATGTTCGTGACCTTTTTCAGCACCCGAGAACGGGTGCGTCCGCCCCGCGAGCAGCAGACCAACCTAAAACGAGACTTCCAAGATTTGATTCAAAATCGCCCCTGGCTGGTTCTACTGGTTATCGGCTTGCTCTTCAACGTCTATAACGCCATTAAGCAAGGGATCACGGTCATTTACTTTACCCACTACCTCCATGATCAATTGCTCTCAGCATCGTATCTGGTCGCTTTGATGATTGCGTCGATTGCGGGCGCAATGGCCACAGCGCCACTAGGTAGGAGATTGGGCAAAAAACGGCTTTTCATCTACGCATTGATCTTCTCAGGACTGGTTAATAGCCTGCTCGCATTTTGTGGGCCAGAAGATATCTCAGGAATATTTATCATCGGTATACTGTCCGAAGCTGCCTCGGCCATATTTCCTACCCTCTTCTTTGCCATGCTGGGTGACGCCGCTGATTACTCTGAATTTCAACATCAGCGCAGGGCCACCGGACTGGTGTATTCTGCGGGTTCTTTCGCCACCAAATTTGGGGGTGGCATAGCGGGCGTGATCATTGGGGCTATCCTGGCCGCCTATCACTACGACGGGCTAGATCCTGCGGCCATCGAAGGAGCCGTACCGGGCATCATCATGCTGATGAGTTGGGTACCCGCTCTGGTAGCAGGCCTGGCTGCCTTGCTCATGCTGGCATATCCCCTTAATCAAGACAAAATGGACGAGATCACTACCGAACTACAGCGGAGGAGGGAAGCCGAGAGCCCTCAACTTTTTAGCTAAGGAACACTGTCCGATCCATCATAGACTCTTCACCACATCATCATTCATACCGACAATGAAATTTGGATACTTTGATGACCTCGCTAAAGAATACGTCATCACCAATCCTGCTACCCCTTGGCCCTGGATCAACTACTTGGGCACCAAAGACTTCTTCTCCTTGATCTCTAATACGGCTGGTGGCTACACCTTTTACAAAGACGCCAAATTTCGCCGCCTGACCCGCTACCGATACAATCAAGTCCCCATCGATACCGGGGGGCGCTATTTCTACCTCAAAGATGGCGATACCATCTGGTCCCCCGGCTGGAAGCCTTGCAAAACACCCCTAGACCGCTATGAATGCCGCCATGGCATGAATTATACCCAGATACATGGCGAGAAAAATGGAGTATCGGCGACGGCCCTCTTTTTTGTTCCTCTGGAAACTCACGCGGAGGTTCAGCGGCTTCGCCTTCACAACCATACCGATCAGGTAAAAACGCTCAAGTTGTTTTCATTCACCGAGTGGGCCCTGTGGAATGCGGTGAGTGACATGGAGAATTTTCAACGCAACTTTTCTACCGGAGAGGTAGAGATTGAGGGTTCCACCCTCTACCACAAAACCGAGTACCGCGAACGCCGAGATCACTATGCCTACTACTCCGTCAATGCGTCCATCGACGGCTATGATACCGACCGAGAGTCCTTTTTTGGTCTCCACAATGGCTTTCACGAGCCTCAAGCAGTCCTAGAAGGTCGCCCCCGCATGAGCGAGGCCCATGGCTGGTCTCCCATTGCTTCCCATTATCTGGAGATAGAGTTAGCTCCCGGAGAGTCAAAAGACCTGATCTTTGTCTTGGGCTACGTAGAAAATAAGGCTGAGGAAAAATGGGAAGCCAAGTCGGTCATCAATAAGGCCAAGGCCAAGGCCACCTTGGCAAGGTTTCAGACCAGTGAACAGGTAGACGCTGCATGGGAAGAGTTGAAAGCCTATTGGGAAAAGCTACTGGGCAACTATTCCCTCCAAAGCGGAGACGAAAAGCTGAATCGAATGGTCAACATCTGGAACCAGTACCAGTGCATGATCACTTTTTGTTTTTCGCGTTCGGCGTCATTCTTTGAAAGTGGCATCGGCCGGGGCATGGGTTTTCGCGATTCCAACCAAGACCTGATCGGCTTTGTCCACCAAGTGCCGGAGCGTGCCCGGGAGCGAATCCTAGACATCGCCGCTACCCAGTTTCCCGACGGCAGCTGTTATCACCAATATCAGCCCCTCACCAAAAAAGGCAACAACGACATCGGCAGTGGATTTAATGATGATCCTTTGTGGCTCATTTTGGGTACCACCGCCTATCTAAAGGAAACGGGTGACTGGTCCATCCTTGACGAGCAGGTCCCTTACGACAACGACGAAAGCCTGGCTCAACCGCTTTTTCACCACCTGACCGTTTCTTTTGACCACGTCATCAACAACCTAGGGCCGCACGGCCTTCCCTTGATTGGTCGAGCGGATTGGAACGACTGTCTCAACCTGAATTGCTTTTCCAACGATCCCAATGAGTCTTTTCAAACCACTGAAAACAAGACCGAAGGATCACAAGCGGAATCCCTGATGATCGCCGGGCTCTTTGTGGTCTACGGAAGAGACTATGTGGAATTGTGCCGGGAGCTGGGCAAAGAGGAAGAGGCCCAACGTGCGCAGGATCATGTGGAAGCCATGGTAGACGCCATCAAACGACATGGCTGGGATGGGGAGTGGTTCTTACGCGCCTATGACTTTTTTGGGAACAAGATTGGCAGCCATGAAAACGAGGAAGGTCAGATATTCATCGAATCCAATGGCTGGTGCACCATGGCCGGTATCGGTTTGGAAGAAGGGATGGTTACCAAAGCCCTTGACGCAGTCAAGGAACGCTTGGATTGCGAACATGGCATTGTGCTCAACAACCCGGCCTATACCCAATACCACATCGAATATGGAGAGATTTCCAGTTATCCTGAGGGATATAAGGAAAACGCCGGCATCTTCTGTCACAATAATCCCTGGATCATGATTGGCGAAACCGTGCTAGGCCGGGGCGATCAAGCCTGGGAATACTTCCGAAAAATTTGCCCTGCTTATAGCGAAGACATCAGTGAGCTCCACAAAACCGAACCTTATGTCTATGC
>CAZFPQ010000061.1:28364-30692 GCA_964521065.1 uncultured Bacteroidia bacterium
GCAGGCAAGGATGCATATAAGCCAGGCGAAGCCAAGAATTCCTGGCTCACCGGGACTGCAGCTTGGAACTTCTACACCATCAGCCAATACATTTTGGGCATTCGTCCCGGCTACCAGGGATTGACCGTAGATCCTTGCATCCCCAAAGACTGGGATAGCTTCCAAGTCAGCAGAAAGTGGCGGGGTGCCACCTATCATATTCAGGTAAATAACCCAGGTGGAGTCAACAAAGGAGTGAAGCAGATTCTGGTAAACGAAACGCCACTTCCAGCAGGGAATACCCTTCCTATTCTTCCTCCCGGAGAACACCATGTTGAGGTTCAACTAGGATAAGCCTACTTATTATGAAACATTTATCTCTACCCTTGATAGGGATGTGGATCGCAGCCATCTCGATGTGGGCTTGCATATCGCAGCCAGTCCCGTCCAAATCCAAGGTCAGTCAGTCTATCCTGATTAACCAAGTAGGTTATCCTACCTTGGGTCCTAAGAAGGCCTTACTGAGGGGTCCTGCCCAGGTTTTCCAACTGAAGGATGCGACCGGAAAAGTGGTTTTCCAAGACTCCGCAGCGGCTCCGCGCTATTGGGAATTATCTGGAGATTCGGTGAGGGTGGCAGACTTTTCAGCCTTTACGCAAAAGGGGAGTTACACCCTGTGTACCCAAGATGGCACCTGCACCCAAACTGTTTCCATAGGAGATAGCTTGTACCATGCTGCGGCAGACGCCGCCCTAAAGTCCTATTTCTACGCCCGCTGTAGCGAGGGCATCAACGAAGCCCACGGCGGCCAATGGCAGCGAAAAGCGGGACACCCCGATACAGCCGTGGTCATTCATAAAAGTGCTGCCAGTAACACCAGACCTGCAGGGCTAAGCCTTGCCCTACCAGGAGGATGGTACGATGCAGGAGATTATGGCAAATACGTGGTCAATAGTGGCATCACTACGTGGACTTTGCTACAGAGCCTGCAATCCAACCTAAATTTCCATCAAGGGCAATCGCTCAATATTCCCGAGTCTGGCAATGAGTTGCCTGATATCTTAGATGAAACCTTGGTGAACCTACGCTGGATGCTCAGCATGCAGGATCCCCATGATGGGGGAGTCTATCACAAGCTCACTACGGAGAGGTTTGGACCCTTCATCATGCCTGAAGAGACCCAAAATACCCGTTATCTATTTGCAAAAAGCACGGCCGCTGCCCTTGACTTTGCCGCCACCATGGCCGCCGCTTCTCGCGTCCTCCAAACCTTCCCCGTAGAGAACTTGGCTGAGCAAACCCAGCAGGGTGCCGAAAAAGCTTGGCGCTGGGCTCTGCAACACCCAGAGGACATGTTTCAGAACCCCGATGGGGTGAACACAGGCATGTATCCCGACACTTCGCTGATAGATGAATGGTTTTGGGCCGCAGCCGAATTGTATGTCTTGACCGGAAAAACAGAGTATGAAGATCGCCTCCTGCAAACGTATCATGCCCCTGTTACTCCCAAATGGGACGTGGTTCAGGCCTTAGGAGCCATCTCACTACTAAGCTCTCCCCAGAGAAAACAGTTTCCACAGATAGAAGCAGATTTTTTGGCTTACATAGACCTCTTGCTGCAAAAAGAAAAAAACTGCCCATATCTAATCAGCATGGATAAGTTTGCCTGGGGCAGCAATTCAGACGTTGCCAACGATGGCATGCTCAAACTGATAGCCTATCGCTTAAGCGGGAAGGCAACTTATCTAAAGTCAGCCCAAAACGACCTAGACTATATCCTAGGCCGCAATGCCACAGGCTACTCCTTCGTCACGGGCTTTGGTCATCGTTATCCCCGATATCCCCACAACCGCATCATTGCAGCGGATGGGATCGAAGAACCCATTCCTGGCTACCTAGCCGGTGGTCCCAATACCATTGTACCCAATGATTGCAAGCCCAAACCCGTGAAACGCAGCACCTATCCCGCAGCATCCTACGTAGACGAGGAGTGCAGTTTTTCCACCAACGAAACTGCCATCAATTGGAATGCCCCCTTGGTGTTTTTGCTCTCAGGACTTTCAGAATTAGAGGAGTAAGAAGAGAAGAAGAGTTAAATAGTTAAGTAGTTAAGTAGTTAAGTAGTTAAATGGCTGATAATTAACCCATTAACCATCTTAACTCTTTTAACTACCTTAACTTCCCTTAACTCGCTTAACTCCTTTAACTCCTTTAACTCCCTTAACTCCCTTAACTCCCTTAACTCCCTTAACTCCCTTAACTCCCTTAACTCTCTTAACTTCCCTTAACTCTCTTAACTTCCCTTAACTTCCCTTAACTTCCCTTAACTTCCCTTAACTTCCCTTAACT
>CAZFPQ010000062.1:0-30636 GCA_964521065.1 uncultured Bacteroidia bacterium
ATGAGCTTCGATCGTCTGCCTTTGACTATCTGGGCATTCTTCTTAACCGCCATCATCGGAGTACTTTCTTTCCCAGTGCTATTCTCTGCCTCTTTGTTGTTGGTATTTGACCGCCTACTTGGTACAAGCTTCTACTTGTCTGACATCTTTATTGGTGGCGAAATGCTTCACTATCAAGGAGGTAGCCCGATCCTGTTCCAGCACTTGTTCTGGTTCCTGGGACACCCGGAGGTGTACATTGTACTCTTGCCGGCTTTGGGAATATCCTCGGAGATCATCTCTGTACATGCTCGAAAACCTATTTTTGGCTACAAAGCCATGGTAGGATCGATGGTAGGTATCGCATTCCTTTCCTTCATCGTATGGGCCCACCACATGTTTGTCACGGGAATGAATCCATTCTTAGGAACGGTGTTCATGCTCTTCACCTTGGTGATTGCGGTTCCCTCGGCCATCAAAGCCTTTAACTACATCACCACACTCTGGAAAGGGAATATCCGATTTACGCCTCCAATGCTTTGGGCCATCGGGTTGGTCTCATTCTTTATTACTGGAGGTATCACGGGTATTCTTCTTGGTAATGCGGCGCTAGATATTCCTCTTCACGATACGTATTTCGTGACGGCTCACTTCCACTTGGTGATGGGTAGTGCTTCTGCTTTTGGATTCTTTGCCGGCGTTTATCAATGGTTCCCCAAAATGTTTGGGCGTATGATGAACCCACGTTTAGGATATATCCACTTCTGGTTTACATTCCTTTCCCTATACTTGGTCTTCTTCCCCATGCACTTCATGGGGTTAGGAGGAGTGGCGCGTCACTACTATCGCTACACTGCTTTTGATTTCATGCAGGGATTTGGTGATTTAAGTGTGTTCATCACCATTGCTGCGGTAATCGGTGCGGCGGCTCAGTTTGTGTTCTTGTTCAACTTCTTTGCCAGTATTTTCTGGGGCAAAGAAGCCAGCGAGAACCCATGGGAGGCAAACACCTTGGAATGGACTACTCCTTTGCGGCCTGGACACGGCAACTGGCCTGGTGCTATTCCTAGAGTTTACCGTTGGGCTTACGACTACAGCAAGCCTGGTGTTAAGAAAGATTATCTTCCTCAGCACATACCCGATGAGGAGGTAGAATATGAAGAAGGCTTCCCTCGCCCGGCGGTTATTCCTCAGAAGGATCAACCCGTTAGGGTCGAGAATGTAGAGGAGGAACAGCAGGAAGAGAAGTCATAAGCCTTGGAGCAAAACAACCGTTCATATATCCCGGCACCTACCGTTCGGCGCTACCGCATCATGGCGGGCACCACGGTAGGTGCTGTGGTTTTTCTCATTTTGGTGGGTGCTGTGGTTCGAATGACAGGCTCTGGAATGGGATGCCCTGACTGGCCTACTTGTTTTGGCCAGTGGATTCCCCCTACCGATATTTCCCAGCTACCGCCAGACTATAAAATCAAGTTTGCGGTGGCAGGCAAAGAAATCGCGGATTTTGATGCCTTTAAAACCTGGGTGGAATACATAAATCGCCTTCTTGGTGTCCTAATTGGACTATTTTCATTGGGAACTCTGGCCTTATCTATTCCGCTACGAAAGACGAGACCTGGCGTATTCGGTTTTAGCTTAGCTGGGTTTTTGGCCGTATTGGTAGTTGGTGGGGTGGGAGCATATGTCGTTCGCAGCGATTTACAAGAGGGAGTGGTAACCATTCATATGGTACTGGCTTTAGGGGCCCTTAGCTTATTTATCCTAGGCTTGATTGAGTCTTACAGAGATCGCTTGTTGCTTCCTGCAGAATGGAAAAACCAAATGAACCCGTTAAATCGCTGGTTGGCTTGGGGCAGCACAGCCTTGATAGCCGCACAAGTGGTGATGGGAACGCAGGTTCGCGAAGAAATAGATCGCTTGGCCAAGTCCATGGGAGAATCTACTCGAGATCAGTGGATCGATTTGCTTCCCACTTTATACGATGTTCATAGCTTGTTCTACTATGTATTGGTAGCTGGCTTGATCTTTCTTGGGTGGCGTCTAAAGACGCTACTCTCCAATTGGAGACCTTTATCAGTGATATATATATCCCTTTGGACGGTGATCGCAGGGGAAGTCTTATTGGGCCTTGGAATGCACCATTTGGGTATTCCGGCTTGGATGCAGCCTGCTCATTTGTTGTTAGCAACTGCCTTATTTGGACTTTCATTGGCTTTCAGTCAAGTATTGAATTTGGGGACAAAGCCTGTACAGAGGGAAGCGTTACTAGAAGAGACATGGTAAAAGCAATGCAAGTCAGCTTAGCGCTGACTTTAAATAAAGCCAAAGCCTTCAATCAGCTGTTAAAGCTGAAACTATCTATGTTGGTTGCCCTTTCGGCGATGTTTGGCTACGCCATGGCCGCAGGTCCTGCCTTTAGCTGGATGAAGCTGCTGTGGATGGGACTAGGGGGATTGACGATTACGGGTGCCAGCAACGCTCTGAACCAGATCTTTGAAAAAAGCCTAGATCAAAAGATGAAGCGTACGGCGCAGCGGCCACTCCCAAGTGGGGAGTTAAGCGAAAATGAGGCTCTGGTATTTGCCCTCTTGGTTGCACTAGGCGGCTTGGTCCTGTTGGGTTACCATTTCAATCTAGCGTCAACTCTACTTGGGGTGATAGGGCTGATTTCTTATGCCTTTGTGTACACGCCCATGAAGCAGGTCTCTCCTTTCTCTGTATTTGTGGGAGCGATTCCTGGGAGCTTACCCCCGCTAATTGGGTGGGTAGCAGTGACCGGTGCGATAGACTTAAATGGACTGTTGCTATTTGGTTTTCAGTTTTTCTGGCAATTCCCCCATTTCTGGGCCATTGCTTGGCGTTTAGACGAAGACTACCAGCGGGCAGGATTCAAGATGTTACCTACCCCAAGCGGGAAGTCTAAAGCGAGCGCGAGATTGATGTTGATATACACCTTGTGCTTGGTGCCATTGGCCTACTTCCCTTGGGAAGAAGGAATGATTGAATGGTGGGCCGCTATTGGTTTGGCAGCTTTGGGAATGTTGTTTGCTTTTCCCGCCTTGCGCCTATTTCAGACCTTGGATGGCCGCTACGCCAAGCAACTGATGTTCGCTTCTTTTCTTTATTTACCTTTGATCCAGTTGGTTTTCTTATTCGGAAAAATATAAAGTAGGGACTGATGAGTAGCATTGAATTGACTCAAGAGAGAAGACATAACTACATTGTTCATCCTCAGAAGTTTGCCTTATGGCTATTCATTCTGACGGTAATCATGATTTTTGGTGGGTTCACCAGTGCATATATCGTGCAACGGGGTGCCGTGCCCGCCGAGTCGGTAATTCCCTTTGTGCTCCCCCAATTTATGTGGTATACCTTGGCTATTGTGATCATTAGCAGCGTCACCATGCAATATGCTGTGTGGCACAACAAGCGCGGTAACCGTTCGGCTTCGCTCCTTGGCTTGGGGCTTACCCTGATTTTAGGAGGAATATTTTTATACGGACAGTGGGAAGCCTTCGTCACCATGACAGAAAGCGGTCTTCCTTTTGTAGACCAGCGACGACTAGATAACTCAATTAGCTTTTTCTATGTGATTGCGGGAGTGCACGGCCTTCACATTGTGGCCGCAATTATTGCGGTATTATCCACCTTTTGGCAGGCGGCGGTAGATGGTTTTAAGCAGGGAAGAAGTAGGGTGGTGTTTGAAATGACTGCTACTTTTTGGCACTTCCTTGGATTACTTTGGGTGTACCTGTTTTTGTTTTTAACCTATGCCTGATTTCCAAAATACCTTGGGAAAGATTGGTCTAGATAAGGAGATGTATTAATTTTACCACATATTCTTTCAAACCACACATTTGAAACTCTGATTTCTCATGGCAGATACTGCAGCTGATAAGAGAGCACTGATTGAAGGCGAACGACCGATATTTCAAGCTAGCTACGGCAAGCTGATGATGTGGTTCTTCTTGGTATCAGATGCCTTTACGTTTTCCGCGCTCTTGATTGCTTACGCGGCCCTCCGGGTTAGCGCCAATTCAGAGGGATTTGCCTGGGCAAACCCTGAAGACGTCTTTACCCATACTCCGATTTTATACGAGTTTTTCCACATTGAGGCCCCGTTGGTATTTGTGGGAATCATGACCTTTATCCTTATTCTTTCTAGTGTAGCCATGGTTCTCGCCGTAGAGGCCGGTCACCGTAAGAGTCAAAAGGAAGTGAAAAAGTGGGTTTGGTGGACCATCATTGGCGGAGCAGCCTTCCTAGGGTGCCAGGCCTATGAGTGGTACCACTTTATCTCAGGAACCCCTGATGGTGGCATCATGGTATCTGCTGAGACCTTAAAAGAGATTGGGGTAAATGAGGGGAAAGTGGAAAAGCTTTCCGTCGTAGAGCTGGCTTTGCCTCATCATGGTGAATCGGAACACGACGATCATGGAGGGCATGATGGACCCATTCATGAGTTAGCTCTTTATGATGGTTCTACCATTACTCAAGAAGCTGCGATAGAAGAGATTCTTGATGAGGCTAGTCATACCCACGCCAACACCTGGATTTTATCAAAAGAGGAGGCCGAAGACCTGAAGATTCCTAACCTCGAAAAAAACCTCACCGTCAAGGCTTACAAAGTGTTTGATAGTGAAGGAGGATTGTTGGGAATTCGACTAACGGATGGCTTTCAGGTAATTGATCCCGCTAAGCGAGATAAGTTGCTAGCAGGTGCTACGGTTACCGAAGGAGGGGCTGGTCTCAAGGCCAATCAGTATGGTCCCGCAGACTTTGCCGGACTGTTTTTCTTCGTGACTGGATTTCATGGAACCCATGTGTTCTCTGGGGTGGTTCTGCTGGTTATCCTTTTGATAAACGTTTCTAAGGGTACCTACGAGCGTCGAGGCCACTATGAGATGACTGAGAAGATTGGCCTGTATTGGCACTTTGTAGACTTGGTATGGGTATTCGTATTTACCTTCTTCTACTTGATATAGGAGGGATATACATCCAAAACTACCAGTAAAATTCTTTTGACCACCACATTCAAAGATATAGATCTCTATGGCTACTGAAGGATTAGAACAACGAAAATCGATCTTGCGTACTTTTTGGATCCTCTTTGGTCTTACCGCCTTTGAATTCCTCATTGCATTTACCAAGGCTTATTATCCCGAGTGGATTGGCATAAGCCCCGCTACCTCTCAAGCCATTGTCGTGGTAACCTTCATCGTGTTGACCCTCTTCAAGGCCTTCTATATTGTAGCGGAATTTATGCACCTTAAGCATGAGGTTAAGCGTTTGGCGTGGACCATCTTGGTGCCCTTTCTCTTCATCATCTGGTTGATCATTGGTATGATCGTAGAAGGAGATTATTGGGGCAAACAAACTATGAACGAGGATGGTTATAGCGAGACAAGAATAGAAAATCTCGCATAAGTACATGGCAGAGCAAGCGCGCAGCCCATTGACCCGTCCTATTTTGTTGATTGCCCTTTTGTTACCTTTAGGCTTATTGGCCTTGTTGTACCTAGGAGGCGAGCAAAAGTTTGATCGGGTTCCATTTGCATACGACATTCAAAACGGGGATACGGTGTTCCACACCCTCCCCGTTTTCTCGTTTACCCGTCCTAATGGGACCGAGGTTTCGGAAAAAGACTTTCAGGGAAAGATCACGTTGCTGACCTTTTTCGCTGTAGGGGATGACTATCAGAGCAAGACCACCGTCCTCTTTGGGAACCTAATGCGTACCTACGAAAACGTTGATTGGGAGATGGCCCCCCCCTTTCAATTTGCTTCTATTAATACGGGGGATTCCCTGGCTGCCATTCAAGCTTTTCAGGCGGGCATGGAAGCGGATCCTGAAAATTGGTGGTTATTGTATCACGATAGTCAGGAAATGGTCCTGAAAGTGGGACGGGATGCCTTGGATATCCCCGAGTTAAAAGGGAAAAGCGATGGATTTCGCCCCGTAACCTCCCAAGTCGCTGTCCTGATAGATCGAGAAGGACGGGTTCGCAAATACTATTATGCTACTGACCTCCAGGAAGAGCGCAAGATTCAAGAGGACCTAATTACCCTCCTCAGGGTAGATTATCCAGAGGAGATCAAGCGTATGAGACAGGGGAAATAGATGGAGGGATGATTGTTTTAAGGGATAATTGAGGTCATATGGCAGAATTACAAGGTAAATTTACTGGAAAGAATTATGTAAGGTGGATTTGGGCGGCTTCAATTCTGGTCCCCATAGTGGTTGGAGTATTGCTAAATCCCCGAGTTGAAGATATGATGCCTGAATTTTCAGAATCGGTCGTCAATGGGGCGCGTAAGTTGCCCTATGTAAATGCCACCTTCAATAGCTTGGTGTCTATCTGTCTGGTATTAGGCGTGGTGTTCATCAGTCGAAAAGACCGAAGAAAACACCAAATCATGATGTTAAGCGCTTTTACCTTATCGGCATTTTTCTTGGTCACCTACGTTTCTTATCACGTGGTAGTGGGACATGTTCCCTATTGTGAAGGAAACCTCGTTCCGAAAGGTATTTATTACAGCGTACTGATCTCCCATATCTTTTTATCAGTATCCATCATTCCACTCGCTTCATTCTCGATTTATCGGGCGCTCAACGAGACCTTCGATCGCCACAAGAAGCTTGCTCGCATCACTTTCCCTCTTTGGCTTTACGTATCTGTAACGGGGGTCTTAGTGGTGATTTTTAATTCCCCATGCTATTGAGAAGCGGGACCCAATAAAAAGCTTTGAGAAGCATTTATCAGAGTCTTACTTTTCAATATCTGGGCACCTATTAATTGAGCAGGAATTCTCCTATTTTTGTAATTGGATTTTAGAAGGACCGAGGAGTATGTATATAAGCAATCTAATACAGCGAGGAGTAGCTTTTTTATTAATGATCTGGCTGAGTGGGCATGCCTTGATGGCCCAGTGTTCTCAGTGTAAGGCCGCAGCTAGCTCGTCTGATGGAGAAGGGAACCTTTTTTTTGGCAAGGACCTAAACACAGGCGTTTTGTATCTACTGGCTCTGCCGCTAATTTTGCCTTTCATCATAGGTGGAATTTGGTATTACAAGGCCAGAATGCGCCGCAAGCAAATGGAGTTAGAAGCTTCTTTAGGTGCGGCTAAAATTGATCAATATTTAGACTAGGGCTACTGTGGCCTCCGTGCAGGATACCCCATGAAGAAAGTTGCTTTCCATACCTTGGGCTGTAAGCTCAACTTTTCTGAAACTTCGGCTATTGGTCGTCAGTTTATAGAGGCTGGCTTTAGCAAGACAGAGTTTGATCAATTTGCAGATGTGTACGTGATCAATACCTGCTCTGTCACCGAGCAAGCCAATAAGAAGTGCCGCAATATTATTCGTAGGGCCCTAAGGGCCAATCCTCAAGGGTATGTCATTGTAGTGGGCTGTTACGCTCAGTTAAAGCCACAAGAGATCGCAGAAATCCCAGGGGTAGACATGGTCTTAGGGGCCAATGATAAATTCCGAATTCTGGAGTTGGTCGAAGACTTTAAGAAAGAGGATATTTCCTGCGTGTACAATGGACAAATTTCTGAAGTCAATGACTTTGTGCACGCTTATTCTCTTGGGGATCGGACTCGATCTTTTCTCAAGATTCAGGATGGATGCGATTATAAATGCTCCTTTTGTACCATTCCCCTCGCTAGGGGGAAAAGCCGAAGCGACCGCTTAGAAAATATCCTTCGCAATGCCAATGAACTCGCAAACCGTGGGGTAAAAGAGGTTGTGCTGACAGGAGTCAACATCGGAGACTATGGTAAGGGGATAGAAGGACAAGCTCAGTTTTTTGATGTCATCCAGGCTTTGGATGAGGTAGAGGGCATTTCCCGGTTCCGCATCAGCTCCATTGAACCCAATTTGACCGAGGATCGCATCATCGAATTCGTTGCTCAGTCCAAGCGTTTTATGCCTCATTTCCATATGCCGCTGCAAAGTGGTAGCAACAAGATGTTGGCACTGATGCGGCGGCGCTATCGACGGGAGCTCTATGCCGACCGAGTAAAGCTGATTAAAGAGTTAATGCCTCATGCATGCATTGGGGTGGACGTCATCACGGGACATCCAGGAGAAACTGAGAAAGAATTCGAGGTCACCTATCAATTCCTGACTGACTTAGATGTTTCTTATCTGCATGTATTCACCTATTCTGAGCGGGAAAATACCCATGCTATTGGGATGCAAGGGGTAATAAATCCTGGCGTTCGTCAAGAACGAACACGACGCCTTCGCATGCTTTCTGACAAGAAAAAACGGCATTTCTATGGCGAGCACCTTCACAGCCAGCGTCCCGTCTTGTTTGAAGGAGAAGTAAGCCATGGACGCATGCAAGGCTTTACGGATAACTACATCAAGGTGCTGACTAACCCAGATACAAGTTTGGTGAACCGGGAGGTCATGACATCTCTTGATCGACTTAATCCAGAAGGATTGATTGAATGGACTCCCGCTGCTAAGCTATTGACCTGATCAATACACCCGTAACTAGCTTCACGAATAGCTCCACAAATAATAGTGCCCCCACAAGCTTCTTAAGAGGCTGTTTGGGTTTTGGTATTTCGAGCCCAAACGCAGGATTTTTGGGTTCTGACAAGCAGATTTTTTGAGGAATAGCAGGCTATTTCGAGGAAAATCGGCGCAGTCAGGTTCGAAAAAGACAAGTTTAGGTCGTAAAGGAAAAATCCAAACAGCCTCTAAGTAAGCGAACATAAGAAAGCCGCAATCGGGGGACGGAAGTACGGGCTATGCGGGGGCAATTATTCATTCTGACCAGCATAGCTCCGTAGGCCATACCCCGATTTCTTTTGTCCAAGTACTTGATTTCCTTTTGGCCACCATAAAATTCTTGCAGCCTTGCAGCAAAGGCTTGGCATTACCTAATAAAACTTCTACCTTTGCCATCCAGTTAAATGGGAGCTCAACATTTGCTCGAGATTTGAATGTTTCATTCACTACCACGAGGGTAAGATGTTGTTCTTCATTCATCAACAATTAACAGATCTGTGGTTATATGCCAGTAAGATTAAGATTACAACGCCGTGGCCGGAAAGGCCGTCCCTTCTACTCTATCGTAGCTGCTGACTCACGGGCGCCTCGCGATGGCCGCTCGCTTCAGAAAATTGGGTTTTATGATCCTATTGCTGAGCCTGCAAAGGTTTACATGGATCATGATGCTGCCCTGAAGTGGTTGAAAGTTGGGGCTCAACCTACCAACACCGTTCGCTCTCTTTTGCGTCACACCGGAGTTACGGTAAAGTTTGCTCTTTTCCGCCAAGGCAAAAGCGAGGAGGAAGCTGAGCAGATCTTTAACCGCTGGCGTACTGAAAAGGATGCCAAGACGAAGAAGAAAATGATTTCGGTTGACATCGCTGGTACTCCGCTAGAGCCAGTTCCCGCTTCGGGTGAGCGTAAAGGATATACCCCTCCTGCTCCACCTAAGCCAGTAGTAGAGGAAGTAGTTGAAGAGCCTGTAGAAGCACCTGCTGAAGAAACCGTAGTCGAAGAGACTCCAGTAGTAGAGGCCGCTGCCACTGAAGAAACTGCTGCTGTAGAGGAAGCAACTCCTGCTGCCGAAGAGGCTCCTGCTGCTGAATCCCCCGCTGCAGAAGAAGCGCCAGCTGAACCAGCTGAGGAAGAGAAAAAAGAAGAATAATTACTTTGTTGAAAGATTTCGTTAAAGCCATCCTACTTTTTAGGGTGGCTTTTTTCATGAAAGAGTTTTCCGTATGCAAAAGAAAGACTGCATCGAATTGGGTTATATCAGCCGAGCCCAGGGATTGAAGGGGGAAGTCCGGGCTGTCTTAGATGTGTATGATTTACGAGAGTACCTTTCCGTAAAGTTGCTGCATTTGGCTAAAAAAGATGCCCCTCTCACTCCCATAGAGGTACAAAAGCTGCGTATTCATCAACCGACTAAGGGAGAGGTCGTGATAAAGTTCAAGGGGGTAGATGACCGAAATCAGGCTGAAGAGCTGAAAGGGCATACCCTTTATTTTCCCGAAACGGAATTACCTGAGCTACCCGAGGGTCACTTTTATTTCTTTGAAGTAATTGGCTACCGGGTCATGGATGTAGAAAAAGGAGAGCTTGGCACCGTAAAAGACTTTTTAGATGGAGGAGCCCAAGATTTATTGGTCATGGATTACCAAGGAAAGGAAGTGTTGATCCCCATTCAAGATGAGGTCGTGGGTTTGGCAGATCATGAGGCCCAAACCATAGAGGTGGAATTGCCAGAAGGATTATTAGAATTGTATTTAGGCGAAGAAAATTAGATTCTATATATAATAGAACTTGGTTTGCTAGGAGCAGGTGGCTGGTCTATATTTAGCTTAAGACCAACTTAAAGCTTGCTAAACCATGTCACCGTTCCATCTGCTCTCCTGTCTCCGAAATTTTTTCCTGTTTGGCTTGTGCTTTCCTCTGTGCCTGCCTGCTCAATCTTTGGTCAAGGGGCAAATATTGGATGACAGTACTCGTAAGCCAGTCGCCTACGCGAGGGTTATGATCTACGGGAGTGACGTGGGAACCCTCAGCAATGGAGAAGGCCAGTTTTTGCTTAAGATACCTACTGAGCTTAGCAATGCCGCTTATCTCGAAATATTTTGCCTGGGTTATGAAGACAAACGAATTCCCTTACCTGAGCAGGGAGAACAAATTACCACTCTTCTGAAGGTAGCCCCTTTGGATATGGCCGTGGTTACCATTTACTCAGAGACCGCAGAGGGACTTTTGGAAAAAGCCATTGAGCGCATTCCTGACAACTTTTCTAACTCACCTCAGCGTTGGGAGGCTTTTTATCGAGAAAGCCAGGAATGGAAGCTACGGGAGCTCACTACCCCAGAAGACACCCTGCGTAAACAGCGTGAAGTATCGATCGGTGAAGCCTTGGTCGAAGCCTATCTTCCCTCCTACGAAAAGGGAAAAGACGCCCAAGTAAAATTGCTAAAAGGGAGATTGATCCGTGGAGAGAATTCGCCTATGGATAGCATAAATCAAGGGTTTGCTGGTGTAATAGAGTCCTTTGAGCCCAAAGGAGGTGCTCCAGGACAGATCAACTTTGATATCGCTAGGCATCCACGTGACTTCGATTTCTTGGATAAGAAAGCCAGTAAGAGATATGAGTTCAAGCTACGCGGACTCATCCGTCAAGGAAGCCAAGCCTTATATCTAATCGATTTTTTGCAGCGCACGGAGGTAGAAGAGAGAAATTCCATGCTAGATGGAAAAATATTGCTTGATTCCGCTACTTTGGCCTTTGTATCTCTAGAGTATGGTCTGAGTCCCGAAGCAAGTGGATACACCCCACGATTGGGAATGATGGGGATGAAAATGAAGGGGCTTGATTACCGCTATCGATTAGATTATCAAAAGCTAAATGGCCGGTGGCAGCTAAGGTACTGTCAGCAGTATACGTCGCTGTATATTGGAATTCCCAATGGATTCATGGGGCAAGAGTTGACCCTAGATTCTCGCTTGAATCTCCGGAGTGAGCTTCTGTTTACCCAAGGCTTATCAGTAAATGCAGAGCCCATCCCTCGAGAAGAACGCATGCTGAAAAAGGAGCGTTTTAGTGAAGAAGCTAGCGAATATGATCCTGAGTTTTGGGGCGAGCGACAGATCATGCCCTTGGAAGAAAACCTTGCAGAGCAACGCTAGCTTTTACCAGATTGATGGAACTCCCGACCTCTCTCAGGGTAAAATGAAACCCTCGGAATGCCATGGGCTTCCAAGGGTTTTGTGGGGGGCTTTTCAAATCACCTAGAAGATTTATTCTTTCATCCAAGTTGGGATTCGACCTGGTGTATAGGGTGCTCCATACGCTTCCAGTTTTTTCTCCAAAGCTTGGATCTGTTCAGATAACTGTTTGATCTGCTGATAGGCAGGTTCAAAGGCTTCGGCAGCCAAGTCATAGTTTCGCTGCATGGTAGTGGTAGGGGCAGACCGGGTGCCTGAAAGGCCCCAAACGATGCTTTCAACTCGACCACTGATTCCGGGAAGCGTTTCTATCTCCCGACTAGAAAGACTGCGGTCACCGTTCAACACACGATCTAGGGCATTGAGTGCTTGCTCCATTTCCCTCACTTGACCCATTATTTCAAAGGGAACCCCAGGAGCTTGACGAATAGCGGCCTTAATGTGGCCAAGCTTCTTTTCCATCTCAGCACGGATCGCCACGGAAGCCCGGATAGAGCGTCGTAGCTCTGAGACTTTGTTTTGGAAGGTCAGTAAGGCTGCTTGATCTTCTGCAGGCAGAGTTAAGTTATCAAGGGCTTTGACCTCAAATGATTGAGGAGGAACTAGTTCGGTGTATTGATCGTTTACCACCTTCCCCATGGCGACTGTATACGTGCCCGGTAATACCAAGAATCCTCCATTTTCCCCATTCTGGCTTGCGCGGTCATTGATCGGAGCGGTGCTGGGATAGCGAAGGTTCCAGTATGCCTTCCTAATTCCTTGCTGGGCGGAAGTTTTCAGGTGAGTAAGCAGTTTGCCTTCTGCATCGGAAATGGTGAATAGGAGATAGGGGGAAATCTCGTCATCCTCTGCTCGGATGTCCTCCTCACTAGGATAGGGGATAGGCTCCCCAGCCTTACGTAGCTCGGCTTCTCTAGCTTTCCGCTCTTGCCGTTGGGTTTTTAGACCTTCCTTGAGGTAGAAGGTAAATGAGGCTCCTACTTTTGGATTTTGAGCTACGTAGTAGCTATCCCCTTGTGAGCCTTTGGTCCGCCCTCCTAGGGGCCGTGCGGGTACGTAAAGCAAGGCCGTACTTGGTTTGAAGATATGGGCCTCACTAGCAAGGATTTTTTCCGTTTCTTTTCCCAGTTCTCTTAAGGGGCTGTAGTCATCTAACACGTAGAATCCTCGCCCAAAGCTTGCCAATACCAAATCATTCTCGCGCTCTTGGATGGCAAGGTCCCTTACAGCAATGGTAGGTAGGCCGCTTTTAAGCTGATGCCAGTGCCCTCCTCCATCCACGCTGGTAAATACACCAAACTCAGTACCCACGAACAATAGGTTGGGGTCTTCGTGGTCTTCTGCAATGCAGTATACCGAACCGCGCTCAGGCAAATTACTTGTGATGGATTGCCAGGTCTTTCCCTGATCGCTTGATTTAAACACATAGGGACTAAAATCACCATTCTTGTGGTTATTCAAAGCTAGGTAGGCTACCTGCTCCTGGTGTTGTGAGGCGAGCAACATATTTACGTATACCCGCTCTGAGATACCTGGTAAGGCTTCTGTCTTCAGGGTAGACCAATTCCCTCCCATATCGGAAGAAACATGAATGAGGCCATCGTCGGTTCCTACGTAGAGAAGGCCCTCTTTTCGCTTAGACTCATCAAAGGCAACGATGTTTCCATAAATTGATGTGGATTTGTGCTTGGCTACCGCATCCATGCTCCATACCCTGCCCATGACAGGAATGGTGTCCCGGTCTATTTGTCTAGATAGATCTGGTGAAATGACTTCCCAGGTATTGCCTCGGTCATCGCTTTTGAAGAGTTTATTGGCGGCAAAGAAAATGCGGCTACTTTGATGAGGACTCACCAGCAAGGGGGCATCCCAGTTCCAACGGTAAGCAGCTTCCCCCTTGTTTGGTTGAGGCTGAATATTGATGGTTTCTCCACTTTTTTTGTCATAGCGAACAAGCCAGCCGTACTGAGCTTGAGCGTAAACGATATTTGGGTTTTCTGGATCTACGGCTGATTCAAAGCCGTCACCTCCATTGGTGATAAACCAGTCTCGGTTGTCAATGCCATGGGCATTGAGGGTTTGACTGGGGCCTCCCATCGAATTATTGTCTTGGGTTCCTCCATAAATATTATAAAAAGGCTCTGCGTTGTCCACCACCACTTTATAGAATTGCGTAATGGGTAGATTGGCCTTGTACTGCCAGGTTTGAGCATTGTCCCAGGTTTCATATAAACCCCCATCACAACCCATGAGGTAGTGATTTGGGGTCGCGGGGTCAATCCATAAGCAGTGATTATCTACGTGTTTGTTTCGACTGTTTACCCGCCGAAAGGTCTTTCCTCCATCCTCACTGACGTGAGGGTAGGTGTCCATGACGTAGATCCGATCCACGTCATGTGGGTCGGCGATGATTTCTTGGTAGTAAAGCCCAATGGTGGCCATGCCGCTCATTTTTGACCAAGTAACCCCTTGATTTTGACTCCGATAAAACCCTCCTCCTTCGCTGGCTTCTACAATGGCATATAGGACATCTGGGTTGGCTGGAGCTATAGCCAGGCCAATTCGCCCTAAATCCCCCCCTGGTAATCCCCGTTGACTTTTGTTCCAGGTTTCCCCTCCATCAGTCGACTTATAAATCGCTGACTCTGGTCCCCCCATGATTTGGGTCCATACTTTTCGGCGGCGTTGCCAAGTGGAGGCATAGAGGATATCTGGATCGCGTGGATCCATGAAGACCTCATTTACTCCTGTGTGTTCATCAATTTCCAAGACACAGGTCCAGGTTTTTCCTCCATCCTCAGTTTTGTAGAGCCCTCTTTCGCCTCCAGCATTCCACAAAGGACCTTGGGCTGCTACGTAGACAAGGTCTGAATTGTGAGGATGGATAGCGATATTTCCAATGTGTTCGGACTCAGTCAGTCCCATGTTTTTCCAGGACTTGCCTCCATCAATAGACTTATAAATCCCATCGCCATAACCTACAGAGCGCTGAGCATTGTTTTCACCGGTACCGACCCATACTATTTGTGGATTTTGGGGATCAATGGCGATACAGCCGATGGAATAGGAACCTTCCCGGTCAAAAATGGGTTGAAACGTGGTACCATGGTTAACGGTTTTCCAGACTCCTCCAGAGGCCACCGCAAGGTAATATTCTGCATGATTATTCGGGTTGACGGCAAGGTCACCAATCCGTCCAGACATGAGGGCTGGGCCTACATTTCGGAACTTAAGACTACTGAGTAGACCACTGTTGATCTCGGCAGGGGCATGACCTGATGATTGGGCACAAATAGGAACAGCAGCCAGCATGCCCCAAAGGACAAGCCAAATAATGATTAGTTTTTGGTTCATCTAAGTGATGTTTTTGGTAGGTTAGAGACTTGGGAAGGTGTAAGTAGGAGATACCTTCTTACTTAAACAGCTGTGTAGTCTATTATTTAGGTTTTTTGGGTTATAGCCTGATTCATTTTGCCGATAGAAATCAAAGAGGTAAAGAAAATGAAGGGATACTTTTTACTCTTATGTAGTCTTTTGGGAGGACTAACTGCTTGGAGTCAGGATAACAGGGTGGAGATCCCTAAGGATTTAAGTCAGGAAACCTTGCTGGTGCTTTATTACCCGAAAGCTAGCCTAGATTGGGAAAAGAGTGGGGAAAGTGACGAAGGCTATTTTCGCCGGCAGCAACGGATTTGGAATCGCCAAGTGCCCAAGCTTAATCGATTACTCGAGCAAGAGTTAATGGCCTATCCCTTTGCTTATGCTTTGATTGATAGCCAAAGCTTAGATAGCATGAAGCTGCTCGGTCACCGCTATCTATTAGAGCCCTCTTTTGACTTTACCCTCTCTGTTGAAAAATTTCGGGCAGGAGAGGCGGTACTAGATCGGGAACTTATTCCTCTCTACACAGGCCCCATTGGAATACAGAAAACCTATGATCCGGTAGGTATGGGTGAAGTTTCTGCCCCGATGGTTCAGGAAGAAACCCGGTTATATTATTGGCGCATCCACGACTTACTTAACGGGGATAGATATTACTTCCCGGAAAACCATGATGAGTGGGTGGCTGAAAAACCAGGATTGCATGGTTCTCTGCCTTTTGTGCTGCCTTATTTGATCGAAGACATCCTTGCCAATATGTAAAAATGGGCAGCAAGGGGTGGTCCTTACTGCCCATTTTATAGCTTGTGTCTTGCTCCCTATTCCTCTGTCTGGGCAGCAGCAGGAACTTTCATGAGTATGGCTACGGCACTACGCAGCTTGGCCTTTAAGTCTTTTCGATGAACGATGAAGTCGAGGAAGCCATGCTCTAATAGGAACTCTGAGCGCTGGAAACCTTCGGGCAGATCCCGTCCAATGGTTTCTTTGATGACCCTAGGCCCAGCAAAGCCAATCAAGGCATTGGGTTCGGCAATGTTGAGGTCGCCTAACATGGCAAAACTTGCCGTGACGCCACCAGTGGTGGGGTCGGTTAACAAAGAAATATATGGCAATTGACTTTCGCTCATGCGGGTAAGGTTGGCACTTACCTTTGCCATTTGCATAAGGCTCAAGGCGCCTTCCATCATCCGAGCTCCTCCGCTTTTAGAGATAACCAGCAAGGGATGCTTTTCTTCTACACAATAGTCAATGGCTCGCTTGATCTTTTCTCCTACCACGCTGCCCATGCTACCGCCAATGAAGCGGAAATCCATGGCACATACCACTACGGTTAGGCCTTCTACTTCACCTTTGGCAACCCGGATGGCATCCATTAAACCTGTTTTCTGGTAGCTTTGGGCCAATCTATCAGGATAAGCTTTGGTATCTGTGAACTCTAAAGGATTGGCTGACCGGAGTTCGGCCTGCATCTCCTCATAGCTATCTCCATCAAACAACAACTCAAAGTATTCTTCGCTGCCAATCCG
Organism: uncultured Bacteroidia bacterium; assembly: GCA_964521065.1. Lineage (GTDB taxonomy): Bacteria > Bacteroidota > Bacteroidia > J057 > J057 > CAYVAP01. Next base: position 16,606 of record CAZFPQ010000062.1, read on the forward strand.
AAGGTGGTGATCGCAGTGGTGACAAACAAAGAAGTTCCGCCTAAGCGCCTTGGTTTGGAGGGCTTTTTTACAATTGGGGCACTTCTCCCAGAGGCCATCTGGGGTGTTGTTTTTGTCTTCCGTCTTGGTACGGATGTTATCCTTTACCCGCTTGAACCAACTCATAAGAAAAATCTTTAACGGTCCGTTTCCACAATAGACGGTAAAGTTAAAAAATTATCGTCATCCCTGCGAAAGCCATTCTGAAAGTAAACCAGTTAATGCTGGAAAACGGGAGTTATGCTTGGGCCATCCAAAACTTTTTTGGGCCAAAGCTAGGTCTCGTTCTAGGTTTAACTGACTTTGAGCTACCAGGTGGGCAACTTGTCGTTGGGCCAGGCGCTTAGCTAGATAAATTTGTTCGGTTTGGCCCGGGGTCGGTATCAGCAGCAAGTGTCTAATGCCTAGCTGATGTACATCCATCAAGGTGCTATAGCCAGATCTGCAGATGACCAGTTTGGCCTGCGTGAGTTCTCTGGCTAATGCCTCTTGGTCAAGAAAATCGATGTGTTCTATACAGTCCTTTTTGACCCACTGGGGATCGCTAGAGGGGATTCCCCTGATGAGTTTCATGGGAATTTGGAAAGCAAGGGCCTGGCGTATCAGAATGCTCTCGAAAATACTCCTTTGAGGTTCGGGGCCAGAAAGAAGGGCTAGAGGAGTCCTATGTTCAGTTGATTTCAGGTTTGGCTGAGATGTCAATCGGGACAAAGGTCCCAGGTAGAGGTCCGCTTGCCTGGGGGAAAAATCCTGGATGAGCCCACCTGCTAGGCCATGAGGTGGGGGGAAGTCGGGCACCCATATATGGGTGAAATGCCTTAGCCAATGGGCGTGGATCCGGTCGAGAAGATGAGACTTACCCCCCTTAGCAGGCATACGGAGGGAAAGTTGGTGAGCGAGAAATACCGACTGAACGCCAGGGCAATAAACCCCATATCGATGATCGGAAATGATGAGTTCAAAGTGATGTTTTTGGGTAAGTTCCTTTACCAGGGTGTTTTCTTGGCGGATGACCGACCATAGGCGAGGAACTTGCTTCCCCAGGGTCCACCAAAGTTGCCTTCCTTTTCCGTAGGTAACTTGATAGGCAGGTAGCGGATGTAGGGGTAAATGGGGAAATGTTTGGCGAAGATAATCCAGCGCAGAACCACTACTTGCTAAATGAACAGTGGCACCCAATTCTTCTAATGCATGTATTATGGGGACGCAGCGAGTGGCGTGACCTAACCCCCAATCGAGGGCTGCAATGAGGATTTTGGATTTAACGGAGATAGAATATAGATGCTGGATGATAGATAAAAATAAAAAGTCTGTGCATAAGCACAGACTTTTTTTGCGATTGAAATCAGGTGACTCGGGGGTGGGGGGGATAAGGCCAACCTGACTTCGCTAGTAGTTTAAAGTAGATGAGGATAAGATGACATCACGTCATCATTTTTGCAATCGGTCCCTCAATAAGTAGTAGTGTAGTGATAGATTATTGAATCCTCATTGAAAAATCTGTAATCAATATAGTTAAAAAATTTCATAATAACCTAATAATAGGACCGAATATTCGGGTTTTGAACTCTTTGTTGACCTTAAGTGTCTGATAATCAGTAATAAATAGGGTTTTGCTATTATGATAAAAACAGGTAGGGTTATTTTTCATTATTTCAATGGAAAATGTGTAATAAAATAGGGCTTACAATTTAATGTAAGCCCTAATTGGGGGTAAATTTTGAAACCCTCGAGATAATCGGGGGATAATTTTAAATATGCGCCTTAAAAAAAGAGATTTTTGTTAAAGCCTGGCTAAAAGCTCCTTCTTTTTGGCATTAAATTCCTCCTCGGTGAGTATTCCTGCAGATTTGAGCTCTCCGAGGTCTTTTAGCAACTTCATAATGTCTTCTTTGCTTTCGCCTGTGGGGGCTGAAGCTTGGTTGTTGGATGTGTTTCCTTGATTTGACATCATATCCATCATCATTTTACCCATTGCGAAGCCCGTACCCATATCCATGCCTGCATTTCCTCCTCCAGGATTCTCAGCAGACTTTTGCACCGCATTAGCGGCTTGGAATTGCATGAATCGGTTCATGTCACCAACCATATTCATCTGGGTATTCTTACGCAAGTACTCCTGAAGTTCAGGAGGGAGGGTAATGCTTTGGATAGAGAAGTCGGTTAGCTCAAGTCCAAAGCCAGCAAAGTAGTCGGCTATGCGGGGCTGTAGGGCCTGGGTGAACTCTGTCTTTTGGGCTTGCATTTGGACAAAAGAAAAGTCGTTTGCCGCCATCTCGGCCACTACTTCAGTAAAGCGATCTACGAGTTTCCCACGCAGGGTCCCTTCGATGTCACTCAGGGTCAGTACGGGGTTGGTTCCCGCCAACTCTTTAAAAAAGCGTTCGAAGTCAAGAATTCTGAAATTGTAGGTACCAAAAGAGCGAAACTCTACTTGCCCAAATTTAGAATCTGGGATGGTTACTGGGCTTGGGGTACCCCATTTGTTATCGGTGAATTGACGAGTATTAAAAAAGTACACGTCAACTTTAAAGGGAGACTCAAAGCCAAATTTCCAGGAACGAAGGTTGGTGAGAATGGGCATGTTCCTCGTCGTGAGTTCATGACGTCCTGGTTCATACAGGTCAGCCATCTTCCCTTCGTTGATCAAAGTCGCCGTCTGTGATTCGCGGACCGTCAACTGGGCTCCCATCTTGATTTCCTTATCCTGGTCAGGAAACTTCCACATCAAGACATCGCGGGAAAAATCTACCCATTCGATGACGTCTATAAATTGGCCTTTGATGAAGTCTAAAATTCCCATGACAGTTTTTGAGTTGATGTAATTAAGGTATGTTTAAATATAGGGGCTCCATGCCCTTGTTGATAGACTTTTTGATGGAGAAAAGGACTAGGGGTCTCTTTGCACAGCTGGAATTGTTTACTTTTTCCATACGGGTACGGTAGAGCAAGGCTCACCATAGCTGATTTTCTTGGCAAAAGGTAGAATGCGGCGAGTAGCTTCTACATAGATGGAAGTAGGAATCTCAATATCGCTGCATCCTTTGATCACCACTGGCCTATCCTGAAAAGACGAGAAATCAATCTCATCTAAGGTTTGTTCCCATAGCTTGTGCTCTAAGTCCTCTTCAGTACCATAGATAACTGTAGTGGCAAAAGGTTGGAGTTTACTCTCTAAAATCATGTAGGCCCATACTTGAACGATGGCATCTACTGAGCAAGTGAGCGCAACATGCTTTCCCTCGTATTGGGACCAGTCGTGTTCTTTAACCCAGTTGCGGAAATCTCTTTCCCTTAAAATCATCCCTTGAAAGAGCTGATCTTTGATGTCGATTACGATGCGCCCTCCTTGAGGATAATATTCTTCAAGCTTAAAGGTGATGATGGGGCTATTGGCGATGCGATTGACTACTTCACTCATGCTTCTATGCTGATTTGAGAATGATTTAACCTAGTAAAACTTAGGGCTAACTCCAAGGACAAAGCTCGACTAGAAGGTCTCAAAATGCTTGCATCGTAGGCCAAAGGGCTTCAAACTTTTCGCGGTAAGCCGAGCTGATAGAAGGCTCTTGACTGACAAGCAAGTTTTCTTCGTTGTGTTCTGCCGCCGAGCGGGTCCAATTATAGCTTCCTGTAAGGACGATGCGCTCATCCATGACAGCAAATTTGTGGTGCATATGATGGCGCGTTGCATCTATACGTATGGCCAAGCCTTCGCGTTGTAGCCAGTAAATATCGGATCCTCGATCTTCCATTTTGTCATTGTCAGTAATGATTCGAATGGGAATTTTCTGCCGATGCTTTTCGATGATCAACTCGGTGATACGGTTGTCGCTAATGGTAAACACACAAATATCTATGCTAGATTTGGCTTCACGGAGGTGATGTTGAATGGCATGAAGACACTCGTCTCCAGGACTGAAGTAAACTTTGGAGGAGGAAGTAACTTTTTGATTGGCTGCGAGCAATTTGCTGGCTTGATACAACCAATTTAAGACCATCTGTTCGTCATGCCCAGACAATTCCTCTTCGGCTAGTCGGAAAACCCTAGAGCGAAGCACCCCTAACTCTTGTTTGCTAAGTGCTTCTTCCTGCAGAATTTTGGCGAGGGCCCTCCTCTCTTGCCGGCTTAGGATTCGGTCGTCAAAAGTCTGGCGGAACAATTCTTCGAGGTTCAGCATAACGATAGTAGCTTGGTAAACAAAAAAGTAGGTGCTTCTTTCCCGGGAAAGATCACGTTTTTCTTCCTGATTTTAGCGAAATAACACAAAGTGAATACAGATGCAAGCATGCCCCAAATGCGGCCGCCCCATCAAAAATCCCAATGCTTGGCATTATTGTGCTGAAGTGAGCATCGATAGCCTGTTTGAGGGGAAGCCCCCTGAATTAGAGCTTGTCTTTGATAAGATTCTTGCTGAAGTAGCTCTTTGGGAGGGGGTAGAGGTATCCGCTTCAAAAAACTGCGTAGTGTTTGTTCATCGACAGACGTTCTTGCTGGTCCGACCTATGGCCAAGGAGCTAGATTTAAAATTCTTCTTACCGGAAAAGCACCATTACCCACCCGTAAAGAAGATCAAACAAGAACGCAAGAAATGGGCGCACCATATTCGATTGAGACGGCTAGACGAACTTACGCCTGAAGTATTTCGCCTTATCCGGCAAGGCAAACTGAAGTTTTAACGGCATTCATTCTCCCGAACAGGCTCTCCAATTTCTACAAACTTTCGGCTGCGTCATTCTGTGATACATGCGGAAATGAATTAAAACTGAGTTTTTTCTGCTGGCTCCGATATCCTAGAACCAGGGGCCACGGTGGGGGCTGGACTGCCTTGTGGTCAAGGTGGCATAAATGGAGCAGCTTTACTTTGTTTAAATACTTGGACAGACAAAATCGGGGTATGGGCTATGGAGCTATGGCGGTAAGGATGAGTGATCGCCGAAACCAATTCCGTATTTCCGTACCCCGCTTACCGTTTTTTTTGCCCACCTGCTTATGGGGGTCCTTCCTTGTAGATGAGACTTTCTAACAATCGTTTGCAGCCTGTATGAATCTGATTTTATAGTAGGGCCTGTTCTTCAGCTGATTTAAGCTAAACGCGGATGAACTCAGTGAAATCTTGAGCAAGGATAAGGCGATGTACCATCAACCCCAACCAGATTAAAAAAAGCGAACGCATGACAGGGAATACTTTATGTGGCTGTAGGTCAGGGGGCATTCGGTAAAACAATCCAAACATCCCTGATTTCAAGAAGTTTGGGAAAGAAAAAGTATGTCCTATTTCATATTCATCTGCATGTCTCTGCTAGCGGTATCTTGCCAGGGGCAGGTCCCAGAGACTGAAGGGAAAACCTCTGAGGGTTGGCCAGAGTATTACCAAGCGGGCTCCGTAAGCTATGATGGAACCGGCAAATACTATTTAGGCCGTGAGATTTCGGAGGTAATGGGACATTTTGGTGCACCCTGGCTAGAGCGCCCGGAAAGGGAAAGAGAAGAGCGAACGGACCTGGTCCTAGCAAATTTAGAACTGGCCCATAATGCAGTCGTGGCGGACATAGGGGCTGGGTCTGGGTATTACGCATTTAAAATCGCCCCATTAATACCTAAGGGGAAAGTGATTGCAGTTGATATTCAACCAGAGATGTTGGAGCTGATTCAGAAAAAGCGATCCACTACTGGAATCAATAATGTGATTCCCCAATTAGGGACCATCCAAGATCCTCGTCTGCCTAGCGATTCTTTAGACATGATTTTTATGGTAGATGTATACCATGAATTTTCTCATCCGCGAGAGATGATGATGGCCCTGGTCAATAGCCTAAAGCCAGGAGGAAGGGTGATCCTCCTGGAATATCGGGCCGAAGATCCCAAGGTTCCCATAAAGCCCAGGCATAAAATGACTGCAAACCAAGCCATCAAGGAGATGGAAGCAGTAGGACTGGAGTTTGTCGAAAATCGGGATATGTTGCCTTGGCAGCACTTCCTGATCTTCCGCAAGTCTTAGTTAAGCTGAGTTAAGAGTTAAGAGTTAAGAGTTAAGAGTTAAGAGTTTGAGCATGCCTAAAATAGGGCAACAGATCGATTTAGATTGCTGTGAAGGCTTTAAAGCATGCTGTGAAATTTTGACTTTACATTCTTCTTGAAGACGACATTCTACCTAGCCGGACCTCCGCTCGGTGATCGATTTGTGAGCAAGGACAAAAGCAATTTATTTTGGGCCACTCTAACCTCAATTTGAGCCCAAATGAAGCCTATTCTTGTTGCCTTATCCCTTTTACTTAGTTTATCCCTCTTTGCTCAAGAAAATCAGCGCTGGAAGGTGGCTGACGTAGTCAATCAGGAATCTCTGTCTGGGGCTGTTTTTTCTCCAGATCATCAAAAAGTAGCTTGGCTAAAGCGCCGTCCCTCTAAAAAGAAAGATGGCTTCGTGACCGATCTTTGGGTTACTTACTTGAATAAGCAAGACGAAACAGGCAAACCCAAAAGTGTTCGTCTTACTCGTAGCGATACCCACAGTGATCGAAATCCCATCTTCTCAGCGGATGGAGAAACCATTTATTACCTTTCAAGCAAGGGAGGTGGTAAAGTAATATATGCCATGAGTTTATGGGGAGGAGCTCCTTATGCCGTAGATAGCTTCAAAACCAGTATCCGTAGCCTATCCCGCTGGAATGACTCGACTTTGCTGTTTTTGGCTCAAGAGGGGCAAACCTTATATGAAGCAGAGCTTAAAAAGAAAAAAGACAACGTACAGGTAATTGAGGATACGGCGCATTTTAAGGCCACCCGTCTGTTTGCATACGATCTCAAGCAAAAGAAACGTCGCCGCCTGACGGATAATCGTTTTCCTATTGGATCCTATGCCTACTCAAGTGATGGCCGATGGGTAGTTACTAGCCACGTACGTTCACCTCATTATGGCTCAGATGCTCAGCCTCCTATGGTGTATTACCTGTGGGATTTAGTCGAAAAAAGCCATCGGTCGATACTGCAAGGCCTGCAAACGCCGGGGAGCTTTCAGTTTACCGAAGACAATCGTGGATTTTACTTTACGGCCACAGAATCATCAGACCCAGAATGGACTGGATCTGGGGTAGAGCGGCTTCATTATTTTGACCTAAAGAAAGGAACCCAAGAAAAAATAGAGCTGAGCTGGGATTGGGGAATTGGAGGAGCTTACCGTGTCAAGGGCAATGATGTAATGGTATCGCTAGCCAATGGGACTACCAACCGCTGGGCAATGTATCGCCGACAAGATGGCAATTGGGGTAATTTGCAGGTTAATACCGGAGATTTGAAGGAGCACATCTCCTTGGTGGCATTAGCCAAAAAGGGGGATGTCGCCATATTTAACCACTCTACCGCCTCTCAGCCTCCGAGATACGTCATGGTGGATATCCAGGAGGCTAAGGGCTTGGTAAAGATCGAGGAGAAGGGCGAGTTGGTGAAGTTGAATGCTCATTTGGATAAAAAGACCAAGGCTAAAACGGAAAGTATTACCTGGAAAGGAGCACTTGGTGACCGGGTGACAGGGATGCTCTACTATCCTCACGGGTATGAAGCTGGGAAGAAGTATAAACTCATGGTGGCCATACACGGGGGGCCATCAGGGGTAGACCGAGATCGCTGGTCAGATCGATGGGCCTATTTTCACAACCTGTTGGCCCAAGAGGGATGCTTTATCTTTAAGCCCAATTACCATGGTTCGAGTAACCATGGTTTGGAGTTCGTGGAGTCTATCAAGGGTCACTACTATGAATACGAGCTTCCTGATATCATCTCAGGAATAGACTCTTTGGCAGAAGCTGGATTGATTCTAAAGGATTCCATGGCCGTAATGGGCTGGTCCAATGGGGCGATCCTGACCACCATGCTGACGGTAGAATACCCAGATTTATTCCTTGCCGCGACTCCAGGGGCAGGGGATGTCAACTGGACCTCGGACTTTGGGACCTGTGGCTTTGGGGTGCAGTTTGACCAAAGTTATTTTGGCGGGGCTCCTTACGACGATACGGATTCCACCATATTTAACCCCAACTATGTGCTCAAGTCTCCTCTTTTTGAGCTGGAGAAAGTCCGTACTCCTACTTTGATTTTTCACGGCAGTGAAGACCGAGCGGTACCTCGGGACCAAGGCTGGGAGTATTATCGGGCTTTGCAACAGGTAGGCAAGGCTCCTGTTCGTTTTTTGTGGTTTCCAGGTCAGCCACACGGCTTACAAAAGCTTACTCATCAGACCCGCAAGATTGAAGAGGAAATGAACTGGTTTAAGAAGTATTTCTTTGGCACCTATCTGGCACCCAATGAGGCCTTCAAGGCCGGTAGCCCCCTGGCTGTTTTGATAAAGCAACAAGCCTGGCCTCGTCAGGACGGACGTCTAGGTGAGATGTACCAAAAAACTTTGATCCCAGCCGTAGATACCGTTGAGGAGGATTCCATTGCAATCGGGGTGTTTGAAGTCACCCACGCCCAATATCAGCAGTTCAACCCCAAGCACCGCTTTCCCGCCGATCAACTCAACCACCCAGTGAGTGGAATTACCCGTCAACAAGCTCAAGCCTATCTCAAATGGCTTAGCGAAGAAACCGGCCGAAGCTATCGTCTCCCTGGAACCGCAGAAGCCAAAGCGTTGCACAAGATTGCCCTGCAAGCGGGACCCAAAGAGAATACCCTCAGACACTGGGCGGGGTATGACTTGGTCGTAGATGAGGTTGCTGATTTAAGGCTAAAACTTCAGGATGTGGACGGGACCCTGATAAAGGCGGTAGGTCAGTTCAAGGGAGCAAAAGTAGGAGGGGCGACCCTCTATGATCTAGGAGGGAATGTAGCCGAGTGGGCCCAAGAAAGCACCTACGGATTCGCTGCCTACGATTACGTTGATTCAGCTTCTTCTGAATCTGTATCTGATCAATCGCGAAACATAGGGTTTAGGGTCGTGTTGGAGTTGGATTAATCCCCTCTTTTTTCCTGAATTTTCAGATATTGCAATCTATTTCTGAGGATAAAGCTCTCTTTGGTATGGCCATTGGGAGTAAATCCGACTGATTGGAATTATGTGCTGCTTGAAAATAGGAGTGGGAATATCAGACACTTAAGTAGGTTATGGATAAGGGGTTAGCTTGAATTAATGATACTTGCTCCTATCTCATTACCCAGCTCACTGTCTTTCTTATGTCCACTTATTTAAGTAAGTGGATGGAAGAGGCCGAGTAATGCGGATGGTTTAAGTTGTTGATTATCAGTGTCGAATTGTCTCGCTTCTTACTTAAATAGTTTGAGGTAAACGATGGACCTAATTGAACCTCAAGCTGTCTTAAGCAATGACATATATTTTCAAGGTTAGATTTAGGCCCTCAGGATGAAAGATCGATGATGAATAGAAGCATCAGATGTTCTGCTACTCTGTGATATGAAAAAAGAAAGATTCCAGCGATTTTATTCGGTCATGCAGCAGTATGCTGGCTTCTGCCTCCGGATGTATTACCGCAAGCTGCAGATAGTCAATTATGATGAGCACGTGCCTACCGACGGGGCTGTTTTCATCGCTGCCAACCATCAAAATACCTTCCTTGATCCAGTCATCATTGCTGCGCGGAGTAAAATTCAGCATCAGCATAATTTTATTACGAGGGCAGATGTCTTCAATCCGGTGACCAATGTGCTGTTTAAGCAATTTAAAATGGTGCCGATTTACCGACAGCGTGACAGTGGATCTGCCGCTATGCGGAAAAATGAAGAAATGTTCAAGGTCTATACCGATCGTTTATTAGAAGAGGAGTCTTTCATCATTTTTGTGGAAGGCGATCACGGTCGAGAAAGACGCTTGAGGCCATTAAAGAAAGGGATTGCTCGCATCGCTTTGCAAACCCTTCAGGAAGCTGATTTTGAACTGCCCATGCAAATCGTGCCGGCAGGTTTACATTACCATGATCATGACTCATTCTACTCTGATGCATTGCTAGTTTATGGCCCACCCATGGACTTGGCTCCTTACCATGAAGATCTAAAGGAAAGACCAGCTAAAGCGATTAATGCAATCAAGGAGAACCTGACTCAGGAAATGAGGAAGGTCATGATCGATATTCAGAGTGAGGATTATTACCCAACCATTGAACACATACGTGAATGGATGGCTCCCGATTTGGCGCTGGAGGCTGGTAAAGATCCTCAAGACCTATATCAATTATTTCAAGAAGAACAGCAGCTAGTCAAGCGCCTAGACGAATTGGCGAATCAAGATAAGGCGGCCATGGAACGCCTTAGTGACGAAGTAAAAGGCTATCGCATGAAGCTGAGGCTCCATAAGATCATGGATTTCTCTGTGGCGGAAGGAGCTCGAACCAGTTTGCAAATGTTGACAGAAAGTCTTCAGCTTTTGTTAGGATTCCCAATTTTCCTTTATGGCCTTTTGAATCATGGGATATTGGTCTTGCTGGCGCGGTCGCTTCCAGCTAATATGGTCAAAGATCCAGTTTTTCATCCCGCGATGCGCTACGCCATGGGGGTCGTGCTGACTCCCGTCTTGTATTTGATCCAGGCTGGCTTGGTTTCTGCTTTTGCCGGTTGGGTCTGGGGATTGATCTATTTGATAAGCCTTTTGCCCGCCGGTCGCTTCGCAGCTTATTGGTGGAGATGGCGCAAGCGTTGGCAATCTAGAAGACGCATGGCGAAGATTACCAGGGACGGAGACCAAGTGCTTCGAAATGCGCGCAACCTGCTGTGGAAGAGTGTTCAGAAAATCATGAAGCAAACTGCTCAAAAAGAGCCAACTTCCGTTAAATAGGCATCCAAATGGCTTGTTGCTAATTGCGGCGAAAGTTTCTAGCTTTGCGGCTGATTTTGAACCGTATTACCCTATCATATTCAATAAGCTAATGGCAATTTCGGCAAAAGAAGTAAACCGACTCCGTCAAGCTACTGGTGCAGGTATGATGGACTGTAAAAAAGCCCTCACCGAAGCCGATGGAGATTTTGATAAAGCAGTTGAATTGCTGCGCAAAAAAGGACAAAAAGTATCCGCAAAGCGGGCAGACCGCGACGCCAAAGAAGGTGCAGTATTCATCCAGTCTAGCGAAGATGGAAAATCTGCTACCCTTATAGAGCTAAACTGTGAGACTGACTTCGTAGCTCGTAACGAAGACTTCCAAAACATGGGTCAGGAGCTGGTAAAGTTGATCCAAAGCAGCGGAGTCACCGAATTAGAAGCCGTGGCAGCGCTTGAGTTAGATGGAAAAACTGTAGAGGTTCTACTTACTGAGGCCATGGGGCGTATCGGTGAAAAAATTGCCATCAGCAAAGTTGAAACCCTTTCTGGTGACCAAGTAGTTACGTACCTACACCCAGGTTCACGTATCGGTGTTGCAGTAGCCTTTGCTAACGCCAGTGGAGACAACGTATCCAGCGTCGGAAAAGACGTTGCTATGCAAATAGCTGCGATGAATCCTGCTGGGGTAGACAAAGATGCCGTTCCCCAAGAGGTGGTAGATCGCGAGTTCAGGATTGGTAAGGAACAAGCGATTGCCGAAGGTAAGCCTGAGAAGATCATCGAAAAGATCGCCATGGGTAAGCTCAACAAGTTTTTCAAGGAAAATACCCTGCTGAACCAAGACTTTGTCAAGGACACTTCTAAGTCTGTCTCCCAGTATATCAAAGGAGAACTTGGCAAAGAGGTGACCGTCGCAGATTTTAAGCGCGTTCAGCTAGGAAAGTAAGTTCCTTTCTTGGGAACACTCAAAAAATAAGTTATCCCTTTTGACTGGGCTTTTGCTTCATCTCTTCGTCACGGACTCAGCAGTGGACCCCTTAATCCCGCTGCTTCGCACCTTAGCTCCGACAGGTCGGAATCTTCGCCTCGCTAAGGTCGATTTTCCTTCCTTGATCTGGAACAAAATTCCTACGCAAAAGCGACATGTTACTTTTTTCGTGTTCCTTATAAAATGAATTAGGAGAGTTTGTGAAATCAAACTCTCCTTTTTTTTGACGCTTCGGGAAGGGGTATCGGATATTCACCAAAAAAGACCTTGTTCCTCCCGATTCCTTCGTTATAATAGCCAGACATTTTAGCGACATTTCTAACAGCTTATACACCAATATGCCAGTCAATTATCAGCGTGTTCTTCTCAAGCTCAGCGGTGAAGCCCTCATGGGTGATAAAGAGTTTGGGATTGACAACGATACCCTCGCGTTTTATGCCCAGCAGATCATTGAGGTCACCAAAATGGGAATAGAGGTGGCCATTGTAGTTGGGGCAGGAAACATTTTTCGGGGAATTCAAGGAGCCAGCTCCGGGATGGGGCGGGCACATGCCGATTATATGGGCATGCTTGCCACTGTAATCAATGGCATGGCCTTGCAGGATGCATTGGAGCAAGGAGGAGCCCAAGTTCGTCTACAATCGGCCATTGCTATGGACAAGGTATGTGAGCCATACATCCGACGTCGTGCCATTCGTCACTTAGAAAAAGGACGAATCGTCATTTTTGGAGCCGGTACCGGTAACCCATTTTTTACCACAGATACTGCAGCCAGCCTACGGGCCATTGAGATCGATGCAGACGTGGTCTTAAAAGGTACCCGAGTGGATGGGATCTATACTGCCGACCCTGAAAAAGACGCCAGCGCCGTAAAGTTTGACAAGATCTCTTACGCCGAAGTTATTAGCAATCGGCTACGGGTCATGGACATGACGGCTTTTACCCTCTGTCAAGAAAATGAATTGCCCATCATTGTATTTGATATCAATGACAAGGGAGCTTTGCGCAAAGTTCTTAACGGTGAAACGGTGGGAACCTTGGTTAGCTAAAATCCCCCCTAAAGACACTGTAGGCTCATTTCCTCTTGCTCTTTGGAGTGAGAGGTTTTTGTTTTTATCTGCGTAATAAACGACCGCCTCAAACTATTTAAGAGCTTAGGTATTTTGAGGTGTGAGCATTTGATAAGTTGAATAGCCTGACAATTTGATCCTAAGCGGATAGGAGAAAAATCATATGTGTTATGATCTAACCCATCTGGCCCCATCCCAATTCAAGGGCTTCGAGTAAGTTGGTATTAAGCGAATCCACAGTTCCAGGGAAGCAAGATAAACACCCGGAACTCCACTTTTCCTCATTTCATTTTTCGCTCATGGAGATTTGCTACTAACCTTAATTACTCGCTTATGAACCTTTCTGCTACTAGAATCAAAAGGATGTATCAACGATGCATGCTTTTGTTGTGCTTAGGGTGTCTTACCCTAAGTATGAGCTTTGCTCAAACGATTCAGGTCACGGGAACCGTGACCGATGAGGCCAACGACGCCCTACAAGGTGCCGCCGTGAGAATCCAAGGCTCCACGGCCGGGGTGCTCACCGGTGAAAATGGAGAGTATTCCATCCAGGCTGCCAGTGATGCCGTTTTATTGGTCACTTACTATGGGTATTCGGACCTGGAAATCCCCGTAAACGGACGGACCACCATCAACGTCACCATGGAGGAAGATGTAAGCTCCGTCGATGAAGTAGTCCTGGTCGGTTACAGCACCCAGCGCAAGAGCGATCTGACCGGAGCGGTGGGACAGCTAAAAGGGGACGACATTGAAAATTACCTTTATACCGATGCTTCTCAAGCCCTACAAGGCCGCATGGCCGGGGTGAGTGTTCAGACCCAGGGGGGTGCCCCGGGCGCTGATGCGGTGATTTCGATTCGTGGGTTTGGTACTCTTTCAGATGCGGGCCCTCTCTACGTGATCGACGGAATGCTGACCAACACCATGAGTACCCTGAATCCTTCGGATATCCAGGATATTTCCGTACTGAAAGATGCTTCTGCCACCGCGATCTATGGATCTCGGGCAGCAAATGGGGTAATCATCATCACCACCAAAAAGGGAGTGAGTGGGCAGCTAAACATTGATGCCGATGTGAGCTCTGGCTTTCAACAAGTGATCAGAACCCTCGACTGGGCCAATGCGCGTGAGTATGCAGACATTGTCAATGCTGCCAATGACAACGATGGAT